>JAPLFI010000507.1 GCA_026390755.1 Ignavibacteriota bacterium | reverse complement strand
ATACCGTGAAAACTAATCTGCATGTTTTATATAATGTAGCGATGGTGGCATCGCTCGGAATTCCGTTTCTCTTTTCTCTCGCGATGTTCGCGGAATCGAGGAATTTCAAAGAAAAATTTAATCTGCTTATGCAAATATGCGGTGCCGGATTACTCATCGTTTACTATTTCACTCTTTCGCCCGCAGAAGATTTTAACGATATCGTCCGCTATTTTCTTTTTTCTTTCGCTTTTCATCTGCTCGCCGCGTTTTCTCCTTTCCTGGGCAAGAAAAACAGTATTCCGTTCTGGGATTTCAATCAGAAAATATTTCTCAGATTTCTTATCGCTGGGCTTTATTCGGGTGTTCTCTATGCAGGACTTTCAATAGCTCTGCTGTCTTTCGATAAACTCTTTGATGTCGGTGTTAATCCCAACCGGTATCCACAGCTTTTTTTCTTTCTCGCGGGAATTTTCAATCCATGGTTTTTCCTTTCGGGAATTCAGGGACACGCGGATATAAAACAATCGGAAGAAAAGTTTTCCTATCCGAAAGGTCTCAAAATTTTCACTCAATATGTTCTTCTGCCGATTGTGGTTGTGTATCTCGTTATTCTCTATATGTATCTCGGTAAGATTATACTGCAATGGAATCTGCCGATGGGATGGGTTTCTTATCTTGTGATCGGATTTTCTACCGCCGGAATTTTCTCTTTGCTTCTGATTTATCCGCTTAAGGATATAATAGAGAATAAATGGATTAAGATTTTTTCGCGCTCATTTTACCTGTCTCTCCTTCCGCTCATTGTTTTGCTTTTCCTTGCGATTTTCAAGAGGACGGGCGAATACGGCATAACCGAGCGCAGGTATTTCGTTATTGTACTCGCCTTCTGGCTTTCGGCAATCACTGTATATTTTATTTTCAATAAGTTCAGAAATATAAAAATTATACCCGTCAGTCTTTGCTTAATCGCAATTCTTACTTCTTTCGGACCGTGGAGTGCTTTCAGTGTTTCACAAAGAAGTCAGATTGCGCGGCTTGAAGAAATACTCGTTAATAATAAAATGCTCGTTGACGGTAAAATCGTTAAAGCAAAGGAAGAACTTCCGACGGATGAAACAAAAGATGTATATTCAATCGTTGATTTTCTGTACCAGCGAAAAAAATTAAACCTAATTCAGCCCTGGTTTACTCAGAATATTGACTCGGCTGTCAACATCAGAAGCGGTATTGCGGATATGAAAGAAGGTTCATGGTCGGAGGCGAAACAAGCAACGGATTTTATTTTCAGTATAATGGGCATTGAATCTCAGGTGATATAAAAGGATATGACTATATGTTCAGATTCAAAACAGCCGTGCCCGAACCAACGGAACGATTGTTTAAAGCGGGAGAAACTGATTTGATTATCAGACTTGATTCTCTGAAGAATCTGGTATCCGTTCTATCTGCGTCTGACAGTCTGACTTTTGAATTGACTAAAACTATCAATAATCTTAACGCTTCGGACAGTTCCTCGAATAACAATAAAGTAATCGTAATGGAAAATAAATCAGGTAAACTTGAAGTCAGAATGATTATTGAATCTGTTTACGGTACAAGGAAAGAGGGCGTGCTTAAAACCGGCAGTTTGAACGCGGTATTTCTGATAAAATTTTGAATTTTTTACTAAATCTATTAATCATATATTTGTAAACATTCGATAAATTCAATCAGAGGAATAACACAATGCCAGTTACAATCACAGGAAAGAATCTAACCATTGAAGATATATACAATGTTGCAGTTAGAGGAGAGAAAGTTCAGCTCGACACGGATGCGCTCGCAAGAATTAAGAAATGCCGCATCTTTCTCGAAAAGAGAATCGAAGCAAAAGAAACTATGTACGGAGTTAATACGGGTATAGGTGAACTTGTTAACGTAGTTCTTACGGAAGACCAGATTAAGGAATTCCAGAAATATTTAATTTATAATCACGCGGCAGGTATCGGCGAACCGTTCCCGATAGAAAATGTCAGAGCCGCTATGACGGCACGTATTAATGTACACGCTAACGGATTTTCGGGATGCCGACCGGAAATAACACTTACATACATTGATATGCTCAATAAAGGCGTCACGCCCGTCGTATGTTCGAAAGGCAGTGTGGGAGCCTGCGGAGACCTGTCTCCCATGAGTCAGATTGCCCTCTCACTTATGGGTGAAGGCGAATCCTATTACAAAGGTGAAAGAATACCGACTGATAAAGCGCTGAAACTCGCCGATATTCCCGTTCCGGGCTTGCAGGCACGCGACGGACTCGCGGCTATAAACGGGTCTAATGTTATGAACGGTATGGCTTGCCTTCAGGTCTATGAAATTGAACGATTCCTGAAACAGGCGGAAATTGCCGCGGCTATGACGCTTGAAGCGCTTATGGCTAATATGAAACCTTATGACGCACGTCTGCATCAGCTGAGAGGATTCCGCGGCGCGGTTACTTCCGCTGAAAATATTAAGAAAATGATAGAAGGCTCCGACCTTATAGCTAAAGTGAAAGTGAAAGTTCAGGATGCATATTCTATGCGCTCTACACCGCAGGTAATCGGCGCGGCGCGCGACCATCTGAGATGGACACGCGAACAGGTCGAAATTGAACTTAACGGAGTCGGCGATAATCCGATTTTCCTGCCCGATGATGAAGTCGTGCTTACCGGTGCAAACTTCCAGGGCTCGCCTATCAGCGTTCCGCTCGATATGCTCGGCGCCGCTGTTACTATGGTCTGCGTGCTCTCGGAAAGACGCCTTAACCGCCTGCTTCATCCGGCTCTTAGCGTCGGACTGCCGGCTTTCTTAACTAAAGGAGCCGGAATGTTTTCGGGACACATGCTAAGCCAATATACAGCTGATATGATGATTGTCGAACAGAAAATTCTTTCGGCGCCAGCGTCAATTCAATCAATTCCCGCCGCGGCTGACCAGGAGGACTTTGTCAGTATGGGTATGAATACAGCCCTCAAGACAAGACAGATACTCGATAACGCCTATGGTATTCTCGGAATAGAATTCATAGCCGCCGCTCAGGCAATTGACTTCCGCGATTACAGCGTAGGTAAAGGCACAAAAGCCGCGCATGCGGCTGTCAGAAAAGTCGTTGAACATCTCGATATAGACAGACCTCTTTATAAAGACCATAATAATATGATGGACTGCGTCAGGAGACGGGACATACTGCACGCCGTTGAAGCTGAAATCGGCGCGCTGAAGACATACTAAATTATTATCATTAATCTCAAAGGCGGGTAATTCCCGCCTTTTATTTAAAAAATAGATTAATTCTATTTCATCAATTTCTCTATATCCGCAATTTTTTTCGGAAGTGCGTCCGAAAGTACTTCACTGCCATGCTTTGTAACAAGTACGTCATCCTCAATCCTTACGCCTATTCCGCGGTACTTCGCAGGAATTTCTTTCGCGTCTTCCGGAAAATACAGTCCGGGCTCGACGGTA
>JAPLFI010000388.1 GCA_026390755.1 Ignavibacteriota bacterium | reverse complement strand
TTGTGCCGTTATTTGTAGAAAGATAAACACCATTTAAATAAGTACCGGCAAAAACATTGTTTCCACTTACGGCGAGGGAATTGACAGGCTGATTACTCAAACCGGTTTGAGTCCAGCTTACGCCGTTATTAGTAGAAAGATAAACACCATTAAACCAGGTTCCCGCAAAAATACTATTCCCGGCTATCGCAAGGGAATATATACCCTGATTATTTAAAGCAGTTTGTGTCCACGTATTGCCGTCATCTGTGGAGAGCCAGACGCCGCTGCCCCCGGCAAATATGTTATTCCCGCTGGCGGCAAAGGATGTAACTATGTTGTTATTCATAGCATACTGAGTCCAGCTTGCACCATTATTTGTAGAGATATATAAGCCATGGTTATTTGTTCCCGCTAAGATTTTATTTCCAATCACAGCAAGGGCATAAACTATTTGATTATTCAAAGCAGTTTGCGTCCAGGTAGTGCCGCCATTTGTGGAGATATAAACTCCGTTATGATTTGACCCCGCGAAAATATTATTTCCGCTTCCGGCAAGACACATTATATAATCACTATTCAGCGAAGTTTGTGTCCAGCTTGCTCCGTAGTTTGTGGAGATATAAACTCCGTTACCATAAGTTCCCGCAAAAATATTATTTCCAAGTACTGCTAAGGAATAAACAGATTGATTATTGCTCACGCCGGTTTGGTTCCAATTAGTTCCGTTATTTGTTGAGATATATACACCAGAACTATTAGTCCCGGCAAATACATTATTTCCGCATATTGCAAGAGAAAGAACTGCTTGAGAATACAAAGTTGTTATTATCCAGTTTACGCCGTCATTTGTGGAAAGATATACATTGCCGGAACCATAAGTGGGATTACCATTCGCCCCCGCAAAAATATTATTCCCGCTCACAGTGAGGGATAAGATAGATTGGTCACTCAGAGAAGTTTGTGTCCAGGTAGAACCATTATTCGTAGAAATATAGACACCCCCTATCGATGTTGGGTAATTAACTACGCCCGCGAAAATATTATTTCCAAGTGTAGTGAGTGCAGAAATAGACCTGTTATTCAAACCGCAAAAAGTCCAGTTAATGCCATTATTTGAAGAGGAATAAATACCATTACCCGATGTACCTGCGAATATAATATTACCGTTTATGACAATAGAATTTACTGCTTGATTATTTAAGTCAGTTTGAGTCCAGTTTGCGCCGCTATTTGTGGAAAAATAGACTCCATTACTCTCCGTCCCTGCATAAATATTATTTCCAAATGTAGCAAGAGATTTGACAGTTTTATTATTCAAAGAAGTTTGGGTCCAATTAGCACCGATATTGGTTGAGATGTACACACCGTTGAGGTAAGTCCCTGCATAAATATAATTCTCACTGACTACCAGTGAATAAATAAATTCATTATTCAAAGCAGTTTGTGTCCAGCTTATTCCATCGTTCGTGGAGAAATAGACGCCTGTTCCCGTTCCCGCAAAAATAATATTTCCTATCACTGCAAGGGAATATACGGTTCCGCCTGAAGGTCCATTCGTCTGCACCCACTGGCTCTGACAATTATGAATTAAGAATGTAGAATTAAGAATAATAAAAACAATAAAAAACTTAATTGATTTTTTCATAATATAAAATTTATCGAATTAATAGCATCTTTCTCGTCTCCCTGTACCCCTCCGCCGTCAGCCTGTAAAAATACACACCGCTCGCAAACCGCGTGCCATCCCAAACCGTTTCATAACTCCCCGCCGCCTGCCTCTCATTCACGAGCATTTCAATCTCACGCCCCATAACATCATACACCGCCAGCCTCACAACCCCCGCGCGAGGCAATTCATATTGTATCTTTGAAACAGGATTAAACGGGTTTGGATAGTTTTGTGAAAGTGAATATGATGACGGTACGAGTTCAGAGATTTGTTTTATTCCTATAATTTCCGAGTATGAGCGGCGCCAGACGGAATAGCCTTCAGTTCCTGCAAAGATGTAACCGTTTGCAATTAACAATGAATTAACCCTTGGAACAACACTGAATCCCTGATTTTTATTTAACCAAGTGCTTCCGTTATTGGTGGAATGAAAGACACCACTCCCTGTCCCTGCAAAAATATTATTTCCGCTTATGACAAGGGAAGGAACATGTTGATTATTTAAAGCCGTTTGAGTCCAGGTTTGTCCGTTATTTGTAGAGAGATAGACTCCGCTGGGACTTGAAAAATTATATGTCCCTGCAAAAATATTATTTCCGCTTATGGCAAGGGACCGAACAACGCTATTGGTCAAAGAAGTTTGCGTCCAAGTTCTGCCGTTATTGGTGGAAAAATAGATGCCGCTATAATATGTCCCTGCAAAAATAATATTTTCATTTATAGCAAGAGAATAAACATCTTTATTATTCAAAGAAGTATGCGTCCAAGTTTGGCCGTTATTGATGGAGAACAAGACGCCTTGATTATTATAACATCCTGTAAAAATATTATTTCCGCTTATGGCAAGAGAAAAATTAATAGTATGATTTAAACCCGTTTGTATCCATGTTTGACCGTTATTGGTGGAGAGCCAGACACCATTATTTGTCCCTGCAAAGATATTATTTCCGTTTATGGCAAAGCAATAAACATCTTTATTATTCAAAGCCGACTGCGTCCAGTTTTGTCCGTTATTAGTGGATAAATATACACCGCTATCGTTTGTCCCTGCAAAGATAGTATTTCCGCTTATGGCAAGGGAAAAAACAATTCCATCGTAAATACTATCACATTGCTCCCATTGGGCTTCCGAGTTATGAATTATAAATGTTGAATTAAGAATAAGAGCAAGAACGATTAGTAAAATTGTTTTTTTCATAACTGTTTTGATTATGCTGTTCTTAAAAACCCTGCTGTACGCTTTCACGGGTAACGAAGTTGATAATTATTTTTAGTTAATATCATTTGATACTATTTGATTAAAATCATCCGCAGAGTCTTTATAAAATCTCCGGCATTCAACCTGTAAAAATACACACCGCTCGCAAATCGTGTCTCATCCCAAACCGCCTCATCACTCCCCGCTGCCTGTCTTTCATTCACCAGCATTTCAACTTCCCGTCCCATAACATCATAAACCGCCAGCCTCACCACACCTGCCCGCGGCAATTCATATCTTATCCTCGTCACAGGATTAAACGGATTCGGATAGTTTTGTAACAAAATATATTTTTCGGGGTTTTCGATGCTCTGTGTTGTAATACTTATAGGTGTCGTTCTTTTTACTATCAGTCCGTAATCCGTACACGCCCATCCAATATTGCCATTTCTTGAAACAGTCATATGCATCAGATTATTTCCCCCGGTTGTTTGATATTCCACAATCCAGTTTAATCCGGAATTTGATGTCATTTGTATTTTTTTCGGAGAATTGGAGTTGCATACAAAATAATAATTACCTTTGCCCGTTAGACCTGTGATGAGAAAATTTTGCAAATAAGCCGAAACCCATGTAGTACCGCTGTTAGAAGTATAGTTAACAGTATCACCACTGCTCATTCCATTTGTTGGACTATTAAACCATACCTTGCCGCTGCTGTGTGCATCGCACTTGGATTGAATGCTCCAGTTAGAACCGTTATTGGAAGAATAATATAATCTCGTAGTATCCGTCACGAACCATATTTGGTTGCCAAGAACATACAATCTTCCTCCGACAGGATCTCCCATCATAAAACCGTTGACAGAACTTGTCATCCATATTGAATTAATGAATCCATAACGCTGAGTAAACACCTGCGACCAGTTAGTGCCTCCATTTGAGGTTCTGAAAACTTTTGCGCTTGAATCTGCACGTAATGATGTAATGGCAGTATTAGCATCAACAGCAAATATGTTATACAAAGTAGTTGTACCAATGGATGTGCCTCCGACACTTTGCCAATTTATACCGCCATTTGTTGTTCGCAAAACGGTTGCGCTATTCCCCGAAACCCAGCAGGTATTATTATCGGGTGAAGAAATTGTCCAAAACCAAGCTGTTGTACCGGTTGATAGCTCAACCCATTGCGCATTCGAAGTACGAATCAAGATTGATGAAATAAAAATTAATACAGTAGTAATGATGAAAAAGAATTTGATAATTATTATTTTCATAAATTTATTTGATTAATGTCATCCGTTTTGTCTCCCCGTACCCCTCCGCCGTCAGCCTGTAAAAATACACTCCGCTCGCAAACCGCGTTCCATCCCAAACCGCCTCATAACTCCCCGCCGCCTGCCTCTCATTCACAAGCGATTCGACCTCACGCCCCATAACATCATACACCGCCAGCCTCACAACCCCAGCCCGCGGCAATTCATA
>JAPLFI010000072.1 GCA_026390755.1 Ignavibacteriota bacterium | reverse complement strand
TTTATGATATAGCCGGAAAGGAAATAACGATGCTGATTAATGATTATCAAAAACCCGGTGAATACAAAATTAAATTTGAAGCCGGCCTGCAGAACGGGCAGGGAAATAATCTTCCATCGGGAATTTATTTTTACACATTATTCATAAACGGCATAAGAGCCGATACTAAAAAAGCAATTTTAATAAAATAGAAAATGAATAATAATCAGTAAAGAAGAGGACAATAAAGGCTTTTCTATTTATTTCAGGTTTTAGAACTTTGGGACTCCTTTCCTGGGTTAATGTTAGCTAACATATATGTTATACCATAAAAAAGGGCTTTACATATTTAAACGGATTTGAGTAAATTCAATTTAATGAATCAAATAGGTAGTCAGTTATGGATTTGATAACTCCAATATTTGAGTTGTACTACGTCTTTACCTGTGAGGACTTGGTTATTATTTGCTCCTCTGCAAATTTCATAATCATAAAGAAACAAAATATTATAATTCGTATTTAACCACACTTATGAAAAAGTCAATTATTTCATTCGTTTTTTTTCTTTTCGTACATTATTCATTGAATATTGAATATTGCTCTGCACAGTGGGTGCAGACATCCAATGGGATAGATGGGGGAAATGTCTCGTGTTTTGCAGTTTCACCAGGCTTTAGCGGAACCGATCTCTTTGCAGGAACTGAAGCTGGCGTGTTTTTATCAACAAATACCGGCGCAACCTGGACAGCGGTTAATAACGGTTTAACAAATATCTCCGTTAGAGCGCTTGCAGTTTCCGGAACGAACATCTTTGCAGGAACTTGGGGAGGAGGTGTGTTTCGCTCAACTAATCACGGCGCGAACTGGATCGCTGTTAATAACGGTATGACGCATCTCTCTATTAATACGCTTGCAGTTTTAGGGACTGACATCTTTGTAGGGAATCGTGTCGGCACAGTGTTGCGCTCTACAAATAACGGAGCAAGCTGGACTCCTGCTAATGGCGGTTTACCGTATAACGCTATTTGTGCGCTTGCAGTTTCAGGAACAAACATATTTGTGGGGGTGGCTAGCGACGGAGTATATTTATCAACAAATAACGGCGCAAGCTGGACTGCGGTTAATAATGGTTTAGCAGGTTTATCCGTTGTTACATTTGCAGTTTCAGGAACCAGCATTTTTGTGGGGACTTGGGGCAACGGCGTGTTTTTATCAACAAATAACGGTACGAACTGGACTGCTGTTAATAACGGTTTAGCGAATTTATTTGTTTATGCGCTTGCAGTTTCACCTGGCTTTAGCGGTAACAACCTCTTTGCAGGAACTTTTGGAGGCGGGACATTTTTATCAACAAATAACGGTGCAAACTGGACTGCTGTGAATAATGGTTTGACGATTCAAGATGTTAGAGCGTTTGCAGTTTCACCCGGCTTTAGCGGAAACAACCTCTTTGCAGGAACCTGGGGCGGCGTGTTCTTATCAACAAATATCGGAGCGAGTTGGACAGAGGTTAATAACGGTTTTACAGGTACATCTGTTTATGCGCTTGCAGTTTCAGGAGCCAACATTTTTGCAGGGACTGGTGGTGGCGGCGTGTTTTTATCAACAAATAACGGCACTAGCTGGACTGCGGTTAATAGCGGTTTAACAGGGCATGTTGTTGATGCATTTGCAGTTTTACCTGGCTTTAGCGTAACCAACATCTTTGCCGGGACTTCTGACGGCGTATTTTTATCAACAAATAACGGTACGAACTGGGTTGCGGTGAATAACGGTTTGACGAATCTAAGTGTTAGAGCACTTACGGTTTCACCTGGCTTTAGTGGAACAAACCTCTTTGCAGGGACTGGCGGCGGCGTGTTTTTATCTACAAATAACGGAACTGTATGGACTGCTGTTAATAACGGTTTAACAAATCAAGATGTTCATGCATTTGCAGTTTCAGGAACAAACCTTTTTGCGGGGACTGGCGGCGGCGTGTTTCTATCCACAAATAACGGAACTGGATGGACGGCTGTCAATTACGGTTTAACATGGCCAGACGTTTATTCGCTTGCAGTTTCAGGAAACAACCTTTTTGCAGGGCTTTATTGGGGTGTGTGTTTATCTACAAATAACGGCACAAGCTGGACAGATGTTAGTAGCGGTTTATCGTATATATATGTTGATGCGCTTACAATTTCAGGAAACAGCATATTTGCGGGGACTAGTTTCGGCGTATTTTTATCAACAAATAACGGCGCAAGCTGGGTAAACAGATATCAAGGATTCATCAATTCTCCGAATGTAAAAACATTGTTGATTTCAAACGATTACATTTTCGCAGGAATAGATTATCAATCCGTCTGGCGCAGATTGTTTTCAGATATTCTCGGCATACAAAACATCAGCACGGTAACACCATCGGCTTTTTCATTAAGTCAGAACTACCCAAACCCGTTTAACCCAACAACAGTTATTCGTTTTCAGTTGTCAGCTGCCGGGACTGCTTCATTAAAGATTTTTGATATGCTTGGTCGTGATATTGCAACACTCGTAAACGAAAAACTCAATGCAGGAACATATACTATTGACTGGAACGCAAGCGAATTCCCAAGCGGTGTGTATTTTTACAGGCTGACGGCGGAGGGATACGGGGAGACGAAGCGGATGGTCTTAGTTAGGTGAGACCATTTCCTGTATTAATGAAAATAAAAAAATATTTTTTAAGTACGGGGAGACGAAGCGGATGGTCTTAGTTAGGTGAGACCATTTCCTGTATTAATGAAAATAAAAAAATATTTTTTAAGTATAATTGTAATTTGTATTTTTAAGCTTTAAAATTAAAAAATACAAAATTATGCTTAAAATCATTTTAGAGAAACCGGGAAAAATCGAATTGATGTTAAAGGAACAATCGGTTCAATTAATGGTATTCAATGATGTCTGTAATTATTTAAACATCTCTCGCTCGCATTTGTATAAACTGACTTCGGCGAGTTTAATTCCTCATTACAAGCCGAGCGGGAAAATGCTTTACTTTAAAAAATCGGAAATCGATGATTGGGCGTTGAGGAATCGTGTTAAAACGAATCAGGAGATAGATGCTCTTGCGGATGAATATATGAGGGAGCATTCGAGGAAAGGGTGAGGTGAAAGTATTTCAAATATCGAAAATGTTGTGAATATTTTTGTGCTTTTTTTGTGCTAATCCGGAAACGCTGAGGTCAATTTAGACCGTTTTTAGCGGTTTTTATTTTATGAAAATATTTTAACAAAGAGAGAAATTTGACTAAAAAGTTTAATTTTTAAGCGTTATATTGTGTTTTCAATACATTCGGGATGTAGCGTAGCCCGGTAGCGCGCTTCGTTCGGGACGAAGAGGTCGCTGGTTCGAATCCAGTCATCCCGACCAAAACAAAGCCCTGTAAAATAACACTTTACAGGGCTTTGTCGTTGTAACTCGTTTTGGGTTGTTATGTTTTTCTGCAGTAAATATATTGCAATTTAACCCGGATGATTTATTAATTAAATTTTGTACTGACGAAAAAGCCTTATGTGTTTTCCCTTTTGCGAGAATTGCAATGACAGACTACATAAAATTTCAGGTACAGCGGAGACTAACCCGTTATTTGATATATCTTTTTATCTGCAGTAATCTTTAATAACATTAATATATACAAGACATGAAAATATCAAAATACAATTACCGGAATATTTATTTTTCTTTAGTTCTTGCAATATTGTTAAATGTTCTGAGTAGTTGTACGCAAAATAATAATTTGATTAATGTTTCGTATGTTATTCCTGATATTAACTTAGATATCAGATATGCCACAACTAATAACTTTACCGGAAAAAAGGTATATGATACAGCTTTGTGTTTTTTAAGAAAAGAGGTAGCAGAGCATT
The DNA here is from genome assembly GCA_026390755.1 of Ignavibacteriota bacterium. GTDB lineage: Bacteria > Bacteroidota > Ignavibacteria > Tepidaquicellales > Tepidaquicellaceae > JAPLFI01. Next base: position 12,753 of record JAPLFI010000072.1, on the reverse strand, counting down.
TAAAAAAAGTACAGGATGAATTAAAAACAGAGGGTTTAAGTCTCAAGATTTTTGACGGATATCGTCCGCTGTCGGTTCAAAAAAAATTCTGGGAATTAGTTCCCGATGAAAGATTTGTCGCAAACCCTTCGAAAGGCTCCAGGCACAACAGAGGTGCAGCGGTTGATGTTACTTTAATTGATAATTTTAATAAAGAGCTTGAAATGCCTACGGAATTTGATGATTTCACTGAAAAAGCCGGCAGAGATTATAATGATCTTAATGAAAATCAGATAATTAACAGAAAACATCTGGAGGATATAATGCGAAAACATGGTTTTATAGGATTACCGACTGAATGGTGGCATTTCGATTACAAAGATTGGGAAAAGTATGATGTACTGGATATTAATTATCGCGACATAAATAAATGATAATTATCTGTCACTTTAAAACTCAAACGAGTTGTTTTGCGGAAATAAAATGAAACAGGCAAACAAAATATTAATTACGGTCTTAGCGGTTTTCCTGACTTTTCTTTTTGGTGTGAGCATTTCCTTGTCACAGGTAACCGATAAAGACGGCAGTACATACAAAACTATTGCAATCGGTAAACAAATCTGGCTGGCAGAAAACCTGTATGTCTCACATTACAGAAATGGTGACCCTGTACCGCAGGTTCAGGACGAAAAAAAATGGGAAAATCTGTCAACCGGCGCCTGGTGTTACTATGAAAATAATACCGAAAACGGCAAAATATACGGAAAACTCTACAACTATTACGCCGTTGTTGACCCGCGCGGATTGGCGCCGGAGGGCTGGCACATGCCGACTGACGCTGAATGGACAGAATTAACAGATTTTTCAGGAGGTGAAGAAATTGCCGGCGGCAAGCTAAAAGCCGTGGCTCTGTGGCAGAACCGGAATACGGGGGCAACAAACGAAAGCGGCTTCAGTGCGCTTCCCGGAGGCGTTCGCTACGCGGGTGGAAGTTTCTTCAGTATTGGTACGTCCGGATATTTCTGGTCTGCATCCGGTAATTATGGCAGGCTCGCGTGGATCCGTTTTCTGAGCTGTGAAGACCCGACCGTGCTCCGCAGTGACTCGGGTAAGAGAAATGGCATGTCCGTCCGTTGCGTGAAGGATTAATTTAATTAATTGAATAATACTGCTATGGATAACTGTGTTTTCGTAATATGATTTATTAATTATTTTTTATGTTATATGTTTTTTCTTCCATAGGTTTTTCGAAGATATGAATGTTTGGAATCCTGTCGGCAATTTGAACGGCAACATCTTTATATTTTTGTATTTTACCCGGTTCAACGTGCATTAATACAATGTACTCCGGGTTTATGTAATTTTCTATTATTTCTATCCCTTTAGCCGTTACGTGATACATAAAAAGACGTTCTAAAAATGCTATGTTGATTTGTTCGTTTGCTAAGTTGAAATTCTTATACTCCTCATCATTCATCGGATTTGAATCGCCGCAGTGAAATATTTTAATGCCGTCTGCTTTAAAAAGAAACCCGATGTTTTCGGTATTTCTGTGTATGTTGATTTTTTCGCCGGTTTTCTCATCCTGCTCGTAATAATGACTGTGTTCAAGCCTGAATACTTTTATTTCTGTGCCGTTAATCATAATTGTTGTATCGCGGTTCGGCGGCGGTGTGACGGCAATAATATTATTTCTTACTTTATCGTAGTTTTCCCGTAACGCCAGTATAGAATCTGCCTGCTTCGGACAAATTATCAGGCAATTTGGGTTATTTATAACGTGGCTTATTACCATTGCCGGGTTGAAATGGTCTGAATGCCTGTGAGATACTGCAATTATGTCAACATTATTAAACGGATTTTCGGCATTTTCTATTTTTGCCTTTGTGTCATCATCCGGTATGTCGCACCAGGTACCCTTAAACCCTCCGAACACCGCATCAATAAGTATTTTATTGTTTGTCGTTTCTAACAAAAACCCCTCATTGGCAACGTATGTTACCTTGCAAACGGACTGAGGAACGGCAGAGGATGTGTATAACAATATTGCTATTAATAAAATATTTTTTTTAATCATCATTTAGTTATGTTAATTTTATTGAATAATGCTTTTTTCCCAAACGGTAAAATATCGTTCAGTTTATTTTACGCAAGTTATTAATATTAGTTTTCATAAAGAAGTTTATAATAAATTCTGAGGTGCAGTCTCTTTTTACACGAAATTCACATAAAATATAGGTATTTTGAAAGCTAATGATTAAGAATTTTTTCCGTAAAACAATAAATCATCTGATGAAAAAAATAATTCTTTTATTTGTAATATCGCTGTTATCCTTCAGCACGGTTTTTACTCAGGATAATGTCAAAGACCTGAAGATTCTCCACTGGAACGATTTTCACGCCAGAAATGAGCCGTATAAAATAAACAAGAAAAATGACGCAGGTGAAACGGTTCCTGTCTTTGTAGGTGGAACGGCAAGTTTGCTCGGTTATCTGAATAAATTCAGGGACGAAAATTCCCTTGTGCTGAACGGCGGCGATGATTTTCAGGGAAGTCCGATTTCTTCGATAACTAAAGGAAAATCACAGATTGAACTTCTTAATCTGTTTAATCTTGATGCCTTCGTAATCGGTAATCATGAGTTTGATTACGGACAGAATCCCCTCGATTCTGCCCTGATGGGTGCTAATTTCGAATTTCTTTCCGGTAATTTGTATGACAGGAATACACGCAAAACATTTGGTAAGTTATATTCAACAAAAACAATTAACGGTATAAAAATCGGGATTATCGGAGTTTCTCCGATAGAGCTGAAATCGCTGACTCTTCCCCAAAATGTTGAGGCGCTTGATGTTCTTAATACTGATTCCGTTATTACGGTTGGTATCAGCGCATTAAAAAACGAAAAATGCAATCTCATTGTTTTATTGTCGCATAACGGTGTTGAAGAAGACAGTGTCTTTGCATCGAAGTTTCACGGAGATATTGACGTAATAGTCGGCGGGCATTCACATACTCCGATTTTCAAGCCGAGAATCGTTGACGGGACAATTATCTGCCAGGCCGGCTCTTATGGCAGATGGCTCGGGAAACTCGATTTGAAGGTTGACCTCGACAAGGATACGGTCGTGAAATATTTCGGGACGCTTACTGAAACTAAAATGGATTCAGCCGTTTATGACCCTGCCGCAAAGCAAAAAGTGGAGAGTATGCTCGCGGCAATTGAACCCGAGATGAAAAGAGTAATCGGTAAACTCGAAACAGACTGGAAGAAAAGCAATTGCGGGCAGTGGACGGCGGACGCCATCAGGACGAAAACAAAAACCGATATAGCTTTTCTTAACGCCGGCAGTATCAGAAAAGATTTGCCGAAAGGCGATATTACAGTCGGCGATGTATGGGAAATTAACCCGTTCGGAAATACTATCATGACGTTTAAACTTCAGGGATCAACGATAAAGAAAATGATTGCCAATAATGTGAAAATGGCGATGAAAAATGAAACTCTCAATGATTATGATATGATTATTATTTCAGGGCTGAATGTTGTAGTTGATTCAAGATTAATCCCGGAGAATACCGATGCTTTTATTACCTCGATTAAGGTTGACGGCAAAGACCTTGATGAAAATAAAACATATTCTGCTTCATCTAACAGCTATACAGCTTTTCAGATGAAGAAGTATTTCGGCGAGTTCGGCGAAGAAATAAAGGCTGAGGACACTAATATTTTAGACCGCGACCTTCTTCTTGAAGCTATAAGGCAACAAAAGGTCATTAATTCCGTATTTGAGAAAAGGGTTGTTGATAAAGCAAAGGATAAATAAATTATGGCGGAACCAAAAAAAGTTCTACGAATCGTACATTGTGTTAAGTTGAATAAAGACCTTCCCGGGCTCGAAAGACAGCCCGTGCCGGGTGAATTCGGAAAAAAAGTTTACGATAATATTTCAAAGGAAGCATTTCAAATGTTTCTTGATTATTTTAAGATGATAGTGAACGAGTACAGACTTGACCTCAGCACTTCCGAAACGGATAAAATATTTTTTGACCAGATGGAAGAGTTTTTGTTCGGCAAAGGTTCGGAACTTCCGGAGAAATATATTCCTGAAAGCAAATAACCGGAAGTTTGGAAAATCCTTTTAAGTTTGATAGATATGTTGAGCTCCCGCGAGAGGAAGCTTACGGGTTATTCAGGGATGAGAAAAATCTTAAGACTCTGAAGTTTATACTTGTTTCCGTTGGAATTCCTCTGTTTGTATTTGCTGTTGTTTTTCTGGCTAAAGGCGGACCCGGTATCGTAACTTTGCTTTTCTGTCTCGCTTTTCTGTCTTTTGCTGGACTTCGTATTTTTTACAGGAAAATTTTCAGCGTAAGTAATATACGGAAAAGACTCTATTTGCTGTTTATAACGTCTTTACTGCTTTTTCTTGTTATTAATATTGCAGAGAACTACACAGAAAACCTTTCGGAAAATAAAGCTAAAATTACCGGGACAAAAGATAATGAAAGTGGAATAGTATTCGGCATAACGAAAGACGGGGACAGATCTGTTACCGGAATAATTTTCTTCTTTTCGGTTGTCCTCATTATATTCCGGTTTTCGCGAAATGACATTGTGCAGTTGTTTTCGCTCACGATTGGCTTGCCTGTACTTACGGATTTGATTCTTTATCATAATTTTTCGCTTGAAGATAAAGCAGTGCAGGTTATTATAGCCGGATTGTTTTTTATTATTTCCTATAGTTCGGAGTCCAAAAAAAGGAAAAATTTTTTCGGTCAATACAGCGTTTACCACAGCCGCCATTTCGACAATCTTCGTATGAAGAAAGAACTGAATTACGCTCGGGAAATTCAGCTTGCAATGCTTCCCGAAAACGAAACTGTGATAGGAAACCTTCAGATTGCCGCCGCGTCCACTCCCGCGAACGAAGTCGGCGGCGACTATTATGATTATTTCAGGATTTCGGATAATTTGACGGGTATTTTTATTTGTGACGTTTCGGGACACGGTGTTGCAAGCGCGCTTCTGCTTTCCGGACTCAGGAGCTGTATGCACCTTATACTTGAAGATACAACAAATCCAAAAGAGGTCTTTGCCAAGCTGAATAAAATGGTTCGGAAAACACAAAACAGGAAAATGTTTGTAACGGCGATTTTTGCGGTTATTGACAGCGAAAAGAATATATGCACACTTTTCAACGCCGGACACCTTCCGCCTTATAAAATTTCCGGCGAATCAGGTGAGCTTTTCAAAATCCGCCGGCACGGTATTACGCTCGGTGCAATTGATAATATCAACGATGACGCAAGTGACAGCGAAGTGGTGTTCGATTTTAATAAAGGCGATAAGATATTTTTATATACAGACGGCGTTGTCGAAGCTATGGATAATAAGCGCGGAGAATATGGATTCGCCCGGCTTGAAAGTTTTCTGAACGAGAATGCTTGTAAACCCCCGAAAGAACTTCTTGACGGGATACAAAAAGATGTAAATGCTTTTACAGGCGGAGCCGAACTGGCAGACGATATCAGCATATTAATCATAGCGAAAAACTAATATGAAAAATTTAAAATCAGTGAAAATTATTTTTGCTGTTATACTGTTTGTAATTACACTGACAGCAGGCGCAAACGCGCAGGTAATAATTGAAGAAGGGAATTCCCGTATTGATGACGGTATTGCCTGTCTTGCGGATTTAATGGAAGGTTCGTTCAGCAGTCAGGAGCAATCGCTAAAAGATACAAATTATTTCGATATCAGACTTCACATGAAAAGAATCTGGAAAAACAGGACCGATGGTATATGGCTTTATGTCGAACAGGCTTCTGCTCTGAAAATTGATAAACCGTACAGGCAGAGAGTATATCATTTGACTAAAGCTGACGATAATACTTTTGAAAGCGCCGTATTTACATTTGAAAACCCTTTAAATTATGCGGGTGACTGGAAGAAAGATGAACCGCTTGCCGGACTTAAGCCCGATATGCTCAGCCGCCGGGACGGATGCTCTGTTTTCTTGAAGAAAAACGGTGAGGACGGTTTCAGCGGAAGTACGCTGGGTACTTCGTGTGAAAGCGATTTAAGGGGCGCTAAATATGCAACGTCTGAAGTCGTAATTACAAAGGACGGTATAGTAAGCTGGGACAGAGGATTTAACGAAAAAAACAAGCAGGTTTGGGGTGCCGAAACAGGCGGATATATTTTTAAACGCGTAAACGAATAAAACCATTATTCTATCTCAAAAGCTCTTATTCTAAAAAAATCTCTTCTCTTTAAATTCGTGTCAATTCGTTTCAAAAGCTCTTATCTTTTATTCTGTGTTAACAGCTCTTATCTTTAACTTCGTGATAATTGGTGTTAATTCGTGTCAGAAGTTCTTATCTTTTAATCCGCGTATCTGTGGCATTTTTTTTATTTCATCTTCTTTATTTCTTTATAACGCCGGCATGTCACAATATGGTCGTTTACCATTCCCGCCGCCTGCATAAAAGCATAACATATAGTTGAGCCTGTGAATTTAAATCCGCGCTTAATAAGGTCCCTGCTCATCGTGTCCGATTCTGTTGTCTTTGCTGGCAGATCTTTAAGAGTTTTCCGTTTATTGTGAATTGTTTTTCCGCCTGTGAACTGCCAGATGTATTTATCGAAACTGCCGAATTCCTTCTGAACGGCGAGATACGCTTTTGCATTTGTGACAGCTGAATATATTTTCAGACGGTTACGGATAATGCCGGTATCATTCAAAAGCGCCTGTATCTTTTTATCGGAATATTTTGAAATTTTTCCCGGGTCGAAATCACTAAATGCTTTGCGAAAATTCTCCCGTTTGTTTATTATTGTGTTCCAGCTCAGCCCTGCCTGAAAAGCGTCAAGAAGCATAAATTCAAACAGTTTCCTGTCGTCGTGAAGCGGAACTCCCCATTCTTTATCGTGATACTCAATCATCAGCGGATTGTTTGCCGGCCATGAACAGCTTTGTTTTTCTTTTGTCATAATATATAGTTTAAATAAATCCTGATATAATCCTGATGCTGAAACAACCCCGAAACGAATTCGGGACAGGACAGCATGACAAGAATAGGGTTCAGGACAAGTTTAATAATTACTTGCTCCGCCAGTTTTCATCGTCATCTTCCCCGTCAGTATGCCATTCTTCATCAAGTTCATCCCTGTCAATATCATCCGGATGTGAGTAATACTGATTATTGCTGTCGTCTGTTTCTTCATCATCTTCCCACTCATATTTTTTTGGCAAGGGGTCTGTGTTTTTAAACATTAACGCGCATATCAGTCCTATAACGGCACCGGAGAGATGCGACTCAAACGACACCTTCGGATCGGTCGGCAAAACTCCCCAGATAAGCCCGCCGTATAAAAACGTCACAAGCAGAGCAAGTGAAATAGATTTAGTGTCGCGTCTCAGCAATCCGGCAAAAAAGAAATAACTTACAAAACCATATATTAATCCGCTCGCCCCGATGTGATAAGCGGGTCTTGCCGTTAACCACACTGCCAATCCACTGCCGATATATACAATTGCAAGTACCCGGAATGATGATTTTGTGTAAGAGTAAAACAGAAAAAACAAAAGAACAAAAACTGTAATTGTATTTGATACGAGATGAGAGAAGTCAGCGTGTATCAGCGGAGAAAAAAGAATCCCCGTAAGCCCTGAAACTTCTCTCGGATAAACACCATAGGTTCCGAGGTCAACGCTTGTGTAAACTTCAAAAAACTTTATTATCCATATTATAAAAATGAATAACAGCGAAAAAAAGAGGCTTATAACAACCTTTGGTTTTTCGCTTTTGGGTAAGCCGGTATTTTCATCAATTTCAGCAGAACTTTTTTGTTCCATAGTGTAAAACACTCAAAATTAGTGTTTTTAAATTATATCAAATGATTTTAAACTTTTTTTTGTTGAAATAAAATAGCAATTTATAGTAATTTAACAAATGGATAAGATATTTAAAAAAATAAGCCGGATTGTAAATGCAAGCCGTAATGTAGTTCTTACTACGCACCTCATTCCGGACGGGGATGCTATAGGCAGTGAAATTGCAATGTGCGAGTATCTGAAACTCAAAGGTAAAAAGGTTTATATTATAAATCATTCGGAAACGCCGGAACACCTCGTGTTTCTTGATAAACATAAAGTGATAAGGAGGTTTCTCGATAATTCCGAAAGAAATATAAAGATAATTAATAAATCTGATTTGATTATTGTTCTCGATACTAATGAATATTCGAGAACGAAATCAATGGAAGAGGCGTTAAGAAATTCAAAGGCAAAAAAGATTTGCATTGATCATCATATAGGTATAGACAAAATATCGTTCGATGCCTTTGTGTCGGATTCCGGATATCCCGCCACATCTCAGATGCTGTTCGATTTCTTTTCTGAGGATAATGTTAAGCTCTTAAATAAAACAATGGCAGAAGGTCTTTATGCGGGAATAATGACGGATACAGGGTCTTTCCGGTATCCGAGAACGGGCGAGAAAACATTCAGGATAAGCGCAGAGCTTATAAAACGCGGAGCAGATCCGGTAGCGATTTATGATAGAATATACTGCAATATCCCGACTGATAAAGTTAAACTTTTTGCGAGATTTATCAACAGTCTGACTTTTCATTTTAATAATACGGTCGCTTACGGTGTGGTTTCACAGAGGGATTTCGGCGATTTTCATTCTGATATTAAAGATGTCGAAGGTTTTTCTGGTTACCTTATGTCAATGAAAGGTATAAAGTCAGGATTTCTTGTAGTTGAGCTCAGGGACGGCGCAAAAATTTCTTTCAGGTCAAAAGGTAATATTAAGATAAACGAATTTGCCGGAATCTTCGGCGGAGGCGGACATAAAAATGCCGCAGGAGCGTCTGTTGCAAAAACAGACCTCGATGAATTAAAAGATGTACTGCTCTCAAGATACGGAACGTTTATACGAAAACCCGGTAAATAGGAATGAGAAATTAATCCGTTATCCGGGCTTTGGAAGTTTTCTGTGATTTTCCTGAAATTTTTATATTTAATCTCATACGGGTTTAATTTATTTTTACGTAATAATCAAAAAAGATGTTTGAAGAAATAATAGATAAAAAGCTGAAAACGGCTCTCGATGCTTTGAAAAGTTCTGTTGCGGGATCAAAAGTTTATAGTGCCGAATCCGTAAACAAAAGCGGCTTGAGCGAATTTATTAAAACCTTTGTTGCCGTGGAAGCAAAAGAAGAACTGACGCGCGAATATCTGTATGGTTTGATTGAAAAAGCCGTAAAGCTTAATTTGAATTATACTTTAAGACCGAAATGGACATTGCTGAATTTTCTGTTCGGGAATATTGACTCGAAACCGGCTAAAGAAATATTGAGAAAAGCGGAGGTTTTCCAGTTTTATCTTTATTATATTGACGGTGTCAGGAGTTTCGGAGACGAGGAATCACAGCTCACGATTATGTATAAACAGGTTGAATCTATGCTGAACGAAACTGACAGGATTATATACGATAAACTTATAAACGATATAACAAGCTTAAAACTTAAAAACTTCTTTCTGCAGATTTTCCGTCTGAAATACGGCGAGGAGAAGGAAATAAGCCTCGATATGTACGTTCCTTTCATTTTCATAAGGCTTTATCTTGAAGATAAAGGATTCACGGATTTGCTTAAAAAATTCAGTCAGATTGATGATTTAAAGGATGACACCGATGTAGAGCTGAAGACAATTATAAAAATATTCACCGGCAAGTATAAATATTATACAAAGGAAACTGCCCGTACATCACCCGGAAATAGCCCGGCTGAAAAATCCGCCTCTGCGGATTCCGGGCATCAGCAGGAAAATATAAACGACAGTGAAAGCGGGAATTCGGAATCAGGTGATAGTGTAATAGAATTTATTAACGATATTCCTGAAGCCGAAAATGTACAGGAAAATTTTTATTCGCGGGAATTGCTCGGTTCCGAAGAAGAGAAAAATGAATTGCTGACCGAGATAATCGGAAATGAAGATAAAAAAGAATTAAGAATAAAGAGATTGTTTAAAGAAGACGAACTCAATATGATAACGAAACGAATCTTTAAATCAAACCGTTATACTATGTACGAGGTTTTTGAAGAACTTGAAAATTTACGCGACTGGAGGGAAGCTACGGAATATCTCAAGGGTGCATTTAAAAAAAATAAAGTTAATTTGTATGACAAGGGAGTTATACTGTTTGTTGATATACTAAACGATTACTTTGAAAGGCGGCAGAATTAAGTGTTTATAGATTATGCGAAAATATTCATCAAATCGGGCGACGGAGGAAACGGATGTATCAGTTTCAGAAGGGAGAAATATGTTCCGAAAGGCGGACCGAACGGCGGCGACGGCGGTAAGGGCGGAGATATTATATTCAAAGCATCGAAACAACTCGCTACACTGGTGGATTTTACTTACAGGAAACATCACCGCGCCGGACGCGGCGTTCACGGTATGGGAGGCGATAAAGGCGGTAAAAACGGAGCTGATGAAATTATTATGGTGCCCTGCGGATGCGTTATTAAAAACTATGAGACAGGCGAAGTTGTTGCGGAGCTTTTAACCGACGGACAGGAAGAGATTTTGTTAAAGGGCGGCAGAGGAGGAAAGGGTAACACACACTTCAAATCAGCTACAAACCGTACTCCGCGATATGCGGAGAAAGGAAAACTAGGTCTGGAAATGACAATCGCAATTGAACTTAAACTTATTGCCGATGTTGGACTTGTAGGGTTTCCGAACGCGGGTAAATCAACACTGATATCGCGTATATCCGCCGCAAAACCGAAAATCGCAGACTATCCTTTCACGACCCTGAAACCTAATCTCGGAATTGTTAAGTACGGCGATTATGAGTCTTATGTTGTAGCCGATATCCCCGGTATAATCGAAGGCGCATCAACGGGAAAAGGGCTTGGAATACAGTTCCTGAGACATATAGAAAGAACAAAGATACTGTTGTTTCTGATTGACGCAACAAAGCTTTCGGAAGAAACAAAAAATTATCAGAAGGATTATAAAACTCTCCTGAAAGAACTCGAAAACTATGAGGCAAATCTTCTCGATAAACCGAGAATTATATGCTTTACTAAAATTGACGCGATTGAAGATACTCTTAAAGCGAAACTGAAAAGAATAAAGACTAATGTTGATAAAATTACGATTTCGTCAATAACGGGGGAGAATCTCGGAGAACTGAAAAATTTATTGTGGAAAAAAATTCAGGAAAAGTAAATATTTTTAAGAACGGAAATAAAATGGCTAAACCTGTAATATTAATTTCGAACGATGACGGCATTGAAGCTGACGGCATAAAAGCGCTGACTAAAGAAATCAGGAAGTTTGCCGAAGTGATAGTTGCCGCGCCGCACACACAGCAAAGCGCCGTCGGTCATTCGATTACTATGTCAAATCCGATACGCGTCAGAAAAGTTATGTTGTTTAAAGATTTTTACGGATATGCCGTGGAAGGAACTCCCGCGGATTCCGTTAAACTTGCGGTGCATACATTGTTAAAAGACAGGAAAATAGATTTGTTGATTTCCGGAATTAATCAGGGCGCAAATACGGCAATTAATATTATTTATTCGGGCACGGTTTCGGCGGCGACGGAAGGAACAATACTGGGAATTCCTTCTATTGCAATGTCTCTGACCAGTTACACGTATCCCGATTTTGCCGTTGCGGCAAAATTTGCTTCAAAGCTCGCGAAAATCGTTGTGAAAAACGGATTGCCGAAAGGAACACTCCTGAATGTAAACGTTCCCGCTTCGAAAAAAATTAAAGGCGTTATGGTAACAAAACAGGGGAAATCAAGCTGGGACGATACTTATGAAATACGCCTCGATCCGGGCGGCAGGAGGTATTACTGGCTGACCGGCAGTATGCTTAAAATTGATAAGACGAAAGATTTCGACGTGAAAGCTGTTGACGAAGGATATATTTCTGTAACTCCGATTCATTATGACCTGACAGATTACAGTATGTATGAGAATATGAAAACATGGAAACTCTGAAATTAAAAATCAAACAAATGAAGAAAATATTAAACAGAAAAAATGCTCCTCCGCCTCTGGGACCGTATTCCCTGGCAGTAAATTACGGAAATCTGATTTATACATGCGGACAGATAGCACTCGGCACAGACGGTAACCTTGTTGAAGGCGGAATAAAAGAACAGACCCGAACAGTGCTTGAAAATCTTAAGGCATTACTCGAAGATAACGGCTCTTCATTGGATAAGGTTGTAAAAGCAACTGTGTTCCTGAAAGATATGAACGAGTTTGCCGCAATGAATGAGGTTTACGCTGAGTATTTCAAAACGAATCCGCCCGCAAGAAGCACTGTGGAAGCGGCACGGTTGCCAAAAGACGCCAGGCTGGAAATAGATTTAATAGCGTTCGTGTAAATTTGTAACTACTCAGCACATAGGCACCAAAAAAACTCTTTCTTTAATTCGAGCAAATTCGTGTTCATTCGTGTCCATTCGTGTCTGTTGCTCTTATTCTCAAAAAAAGCTCTTTAATTCGAGCAAATTCGTGTCTGTTGCTCTTATAAAAAAATCTGTGTTAATCTGTGGCTGTATATTTTTTTAACACTAAATAATTACTTTTTTTCCTCTTTCTTTTCTTCTTTCTGAACTTCCGCAGAACCTTCAGTTTGTTTTGGTTTTGCAGACATTGTTTTTTTAATCCACTCCGTTGTAACTGATTTAGGCCTGATGATAGGTCTGTTAAGAGCGCGGTTGAG
>JAPLFI010000170.1 GCA_026390755.1 Ignavibacteriota bacterium | reverse complement strand
TAATTTATTTCAACAGTACAAATTTAATTAATAATATTTATCAAAACAATACAATTTTTCAATCATACGTTTAATACGTTTGGATGTATTATAAAAATGTAAAACATTGTCAATAAAAATAAGATTTTGCTCTTATATTCAGGGAAGTTCTTCCCTGCCTGCGGCAGGCAGGTCTGTGTACCTCTGCGTCTCCTCTGTGTCACTCTGTGTCACTTCTTTTTATTGCACATATCTCTTCAATATTCAGAATACAGCCTAATATCTTAATACTATACGATTTTTTTATCGTAAATTCTGTAAGTCTTATATTTATCAGCGCCGAGATTCACCGCCGTCCTTACCATCGGTATATTATCTTCGAGTATCCATGATATTTCAGCGCCGAAATATCCTTTCGCCAGACCTTCATCTATGGTATTCTGAACAAAAACCGCATCAATGCCTTTCCTCTGATATTCGGTTATAACACCCATTGTCAGCATGCGCATAATATTAATTTTCTTCTTTGCCGACAGGAATTTAAAAATTCCGAACGGAAAGAGCCGTCCGTTCAGCTTTATCAGCGCCTGATTGACATCAGGAAAAGCAAGAGAAAAACCTACGGGTTTTCCGCCGGCTTCGGCGAAGAAAACAAGGTCTTTATCAATTATTGCTTTGAACATTTTTGCGATGTGCTTAAACTCGTCATCCGTCATCGGAACGAAACCCCAGTTGTCTTCCCAGGCTTTATTGTAAACTTCCATTACTCTGAGAAGTTCATTCTCAAAGTCTTTCATATTGATTTTTCTTATTTTAATATTCTCTTTTTTCAGAACCATATCGGATATTCGTTTCAGTTTATCCATGGCTTTTCTGTTCACGGCAATAGTATCTTTCGACACTAAGTAAGCAAACAGATTTTTCGCTTTCACATGTCCGTTACTTTCCACAAGATTAATGTAATACTCCGGATTGTATGTCATAAGTGCAACGGGCGGCTTATCGAAGGCATTTACAAGCAAACCGATTTCATCATTGGTAGAAGGGTTAACCGGACCGCGCATCAGGTCCATTCCTTTATCTTTAAGAAACGCATTAACAGCCGCAAATAGTTTTCCCGCTGTTTCAACATCGTCAATACACTCAAAAAATCCCCAAAATCCGGTTTTATCGTTGTAAAACTTGTTGTGATTATCGTTAATTATTCCGGCAATGCGTCCTGCAATCCTGTCGTCTTTATAAGCGAGAAAATATTTCACTTCTGCATGATCGAAAAATGGGTTTTTCTTTGGGTCAAGATTATTCCTTACATCGAAAATAAGCGGCGGTACCCAGTTAGGGTTACCTTTGTAAATTTTCCATGGAAATTTTATAAACAGCATCTTGTCTGTCTGATTATCTATTTCACGAATCTTTATATCTGACATTATTATGTAATTTAAATTATATTCAAACCTGGCACGTACGTATTCAGCATACCGCTACAGCATACCGCTACTGCATACCGCTACTGCATACCGCTACTGCATACCGCTACTGTGACTGAAATTTTAAATATTTATTTACCGAGAAAAAACTTCCAGCAACTCCGAGTAAAATCCCCGCCGCTATTAAATACAACATATATTCACCGCTGATAAATTCCAGTTTCAGTTCATTTTCGCTGAAACGTGATGAATAAAAGCCGTATATAATCCACAATATTCCTATAGAAATTGCGCTTCCCGCCAAGCCCTGTATAAAGCCCTCGATAAGGAACGGAGACATAATAAACAGGCGCGTTGCTCCGAGAAGCTTGAATGTTTCGATTATCTTTTTCTTCGAATTTATAATCAGCCTTATCGTGTTTGAAACGAGAAAAACCGATGATATGGAAATCGTCAGCATAATAATGAGATTAATAGCAGTAAAGCCGGAAGTGTTTTTCTCGATAAGTTCAAGATTTTTTTCGGGAAAGATAATATCCTGAGCGTTGGGAAAACCCGACATCTGTGTTTTAATTTTATTCATACGCTCCGTTGTTTTATATTCATCGTACAGATTAATCTTAAGCGACGGCGGCAGAGGATTTACATCATATATATCAAGCATCTCCTTCCCGAACTGGCTTTCGAATATCTTAGCCGCTGAATCTTTTGAAATATAACTTATGCTTTTAATTCCGCCGATTGTCCTAATTTTCTCTTTCAAAGCGGCAATCTCGTCTGTTTTTATATCATCAGTCAGGAATACTTCAATCTCGACTTTATCTTTAATTGATTTTATAAGTTTTGCCGAATTCATAGTGAAAATGAAAAATACCGACATCAGTACTAACGACAAAGTAACCGTAATAACGGATGCAAAGGCAGAAAGTTTAGCCGTATTAAAACCTCTGAATGCTTCCTTTATGATGTAATTTAATTTCAGTTTTTACCTCAGACTTTCCCAGCCCTGTTTATTAAAATTTTTAAATATCAAATATCCCGCAAATAAACCTGCAGCGCAGAATAAAATTCCCGTTAGCAACTCTCCGAATATAATTTTACCGATTCCGAACAGAAACATATATACTAAAACTATTCCCAGAAACCAGTCGAACATAAGCAGTCCGTAACCCTTGTCAGCGATGACGTGCGGATAGAGCGCTCTGTATTTCTTCCACCCCGGTCCGCCCGGTCTTATAAGTTCGTAAAAACTTTTCAGTTTATCCTCGCTTGTGGGTTTTGTTATATAAGCAGTAATAATCCAGCTCAGTGTCGTTACAGGTACGATGATATAAAGCGACTCGGGAAATGCGATATTGAATTTCCCGAAATATAAAAATCCGTAAACGATGAAAGGTGTAACCGTAGCGACTATTTCGCTTACTGCATTAACACGCCACCAGAACCAGCGGAGTATAAGAACTAACCCTAGTCCGGCGCCGCATTCAATCACGAAGCTCCAGACACCCGAAATACTTTCCATTTGTGAAGTTACAATTACGGAAAGCGCCATAAAAATAATCGTGATGACTCTTGAGATTAACACATAATGTTTCTCGGTTTCATTTTTCTTTACGAAACGCTTATAAAAATCATTTATGAAATATGATGTTCCCCAGTTGAGATGTGTGGCTATGGTTGACATATAAGCCGCGAAAAAAGCCGCGAGCAGCAGACCTTTTAATCCGACGGGCAGAAAATCATTCATTGCTTTTACGTATCCTGCGCCTTTATCGGACTGAGACAGCTCGGGATATAGCACAAGAGCGGATAGTCCGACGAGAATCCAGGGCCAGGGTCTGATGCAGTAATGCGCAATCTGAAAAAACAGAGTCGCGAGAAGTGAATTTTTTTCGTCCTTAGCGCTCATCATTCTCTGTGCTACATATCCGCCTCCGCCGGGTTCGGCGCCCGGATACCATGCCGCCCACCATTGAATACCGATAAAAGCCAGGAAAGAAGATATTGAAATGGCAAAAACGCTTCCGGTTGAATTTGCCGGATTACCCGAAGTTATATCAGGCGTAAAGCGAAGCACCCATTCCGGCAGTTTAGACTGTAAACCGCTTATACCGCCTATCTGCGGGCTATTGACAACGATTACAGCAAGTATGATGCATCCGGTCATAGCCAGTATGAACTGGAAAGCATCCGTCACCGCCACACCCCATAAACCCGACAAAGCCGAATATACGGACGTAAACAGCATACACGCTCCGACGTAAAGCAGTACATTGTTCTGATTGATGTATTCCGGAAACATGCCCATTAGTATCTTCATCATTGCGAGATTAACCCATCCCATAATAATAGTATTCATAAAAACTCCGAGATATATACCTTTAAAGCCGCGCAGGAAAGCCGCGAATTTTCCAGAATACCTTAATTCAATGAATTCAACATCCGTTAAAATATTTGCGCGCCTCCAGAGCCGCGCAAAGAAAAAGACCGTAAGCATTCCGCCTATTAACATATTCCACCATAGCCAGTTTCCTGCGATTCCGTTTTTCCCGACAAGCTCCGTCACTGCAAGCGGAGTATCAGCCGCGAAAGTTGTGGCAACCATTGATAAACCCGCCAGCCACCAGGGCAGCTTTCTGCCCGAAAGAAAAAAATCTTCCGTTGAACCGCTTGCCCTCTTTTTATAAACAAATCCGATAAGGAAAGAAAGCACGAAATAAGCAATAAGTATAATCCAGTCGTAAATCCGCATACTGTCTGATATAAAGTTTAAGAACTAACAAAAATAGACAAAATATATTACATTTAATATTTTAAAATAGCTGTAGTTTATTTTTCTGCAGCTAAGTTGTATATAAATTACTCAGTAGAATATTTACAAATTTAAAAGTAAATTAGGCTTTATGATTTAAAGAAACTTTTTTATTAATTCTATGCAACCTGAGCGCCGAAGAAATATTTTGAGAGAAAAAATTCTTTTTCCCGTTGTTTTAGTTACGGTTGTTATCGTGACTTTTCTGAGTCTTATAACAACTTTACATACAAAACCGGTAGACGACATAAATAATAAATACACAACAGTAGGTAATATTCTGCTTACGGTGACAAATTACGGCACGCTTGGCAAAGGTTACTGCGGCACACAGCCCTCCTGTGTATTCCCGAAAGGTTCCGGTATAGAGAATTTCTGGCTGGGCGGTCTCTGGGTAGGCGGATATAAAAACGGGACTATACGGGTTACTACAGGCGCAATTGATGTTTCCAACGCGAATAAACAGGAAGGATTCGAGTTTACGAACGGTCCGGGTTCAACTATTACCGAGCGGTCTTCTTTAATCAATTCACCTTATTACAGTCCGGATGCGATTTCGCATCAGGATTTCGTCTGCCAGTTTTTTGATACTATCACAACGGGTATTCAGAGTCACACTCCGCTCGGAATAAAAGTTTTACTTGAAACTTATACTTATGACCTGAACTTCGCGAATTTTTTTGTGATATGCAATTATAAGGTAGTCAATATCGGATACAACGGAGATAATTCGCCAATTGACAGTATATACGTCGGTATGTGGAAGGATATGGTCGTACGTAATCTGAATATTACTCCCGGCTGTAATGCAGGAACGTCTTTCTTTTCAAAAGGAGCGAACGGATATGTTGATTCATTGAATCTTGAATATGCATACGACCACAGCGGTGATATAGGTTATACGGATAATTACGCATCGGTGAAACTGCTTGGAGTAACTCCGAAAGGGGCAAATGAAACCGTGCGATCAAAGTTTACTATATGGCAGTTCAAGAATACGTCCGATCCGGTTTATTTTTCTCCGGTAGATGATCTGGCTAAATACAGTAAAATGAAAGGTTACCTCTCACCCGGTCCGCCGCCGGTTGTGATGGATTCAACAAGGATAAATACTCTAAGCCACAGCGCCGGTAACAGAGTTTCTCTGATTTCTTACGGTCCGGCAAGGAAACCCGATAATTCCTCTTTTACACTGCGATACGCGCAGGATACACTGAATGTTGTTTTTGCGGTAGTCTGCGCTAAAAAATGGGGGACTGATCCGGCATCTTATGATTCAGCTTACCAGCGAAAAGAATTGTATCTGAATGCAGGCTGGGCGCAAAGAGCTTACGATAACGGTTATAAACTTCCGTCTCCGCCCGATTTACCTTTTGTGCGCTCTGAAGTGGAAAGTCAAAAAGTGACGCTATGGTGGGCAAATAATTCGGAATTATCCGTTGACCCTATATCCGGACGAAGGGATTTTGAGGGATACAGAATTTACAGAACGTCGCCTAATTCAAATACGAGCCTGAATCAGGACCTCCAGTCGCAGTTAAAACTTATAGCAGATTTCGACAGTTCACATAACATGTACTTCAACAATACGGGCTTCGGTTTTATTAAACAGCAGAATTTTACTACTTTCTCCGGTGATACGAATAAATACTGGTATAAATTTGAATTTCCTAATCAGCTTAACGGTTTCCAGTATGTTTATGCTGTTACGGCTTATGATAAAGGAGATTCATCGCAGAATCTTTCTTCTCTCGAAAGCAGTCTCCTTTCAAACGTGAAAAGGATAGTCGTCGGAGTTCCAGCGAATAATAATCCAAGTGCCGAAATTGGTGTGTATCCTAACCCTTATTACGGTAGTGCTATATGGGACGGTACAGGCACAAAAAAAGAGATTACAAGAAAGATTTACTTTTTTAACTTACCGTCGAAATGTGAAATTTCTATATGGACACTCGCCGGTGACCTTGTTGACCGGTTTAAACACGACGCAGCAACATATAACGGCAGTGATATTGAATGGTTTAATACATATTCCGACGGGACTCAGAAATTTGCCGGCGGCGAGCATGCATGGGATATGATATCGAAATATAATCAGGCTATTGCGTCCGGCTTATATCTGTTTACGGTTAAGAATGAAACAACAGGAGAAATTAAAAAAGGTAAGTTTCTTATTGTTAAATAAGTGTTAAGTGTTAAGTGTTAAGTGTTAAGTGTTAAGTGTTAAGTGTTAAGTGTTAAGTGTAGAATTATTAAATATTTTTCTTATATTTCTGTTTAATTTTATTTATCTAATTTAAAAATATTCAACTATGAAAAAGCTAAAATTAATACCGTTGATTGCAATAACCGGACTTATTGCATATACATTTGGTTTCAGTATCTATAATAACATTGCAAGCTGGAATAATGTATCAATTCAGCAAGTTCAGTTCAAATCGGACGATTCACTCGCACAGGGCAAGGATAAATCACCCCGTCTCGGAGATTCAGTGCAGTTCATAGCGCGCGTATCCGCTCCTCCGCGTGTTTCCCCGGCGCATAACGATAACCGTACACTTTTACGCGGGACCTCTTCCTGGACGTGCTACGCACAGGACACTGCTAACGGTTTATTCGGTGGTATTGTCATCAGACAGGGCGGACGAGGACCGGCAACCGGACTTGACCTGATTGATACGGGTGCTATTATAAGAGTAAGAGGAATGGTAGAAGAATTTCCACTCGGAAATTTCTCGAATTCGCTCACTCAGCTTTCACTTGATACAACTATCGGTTATACTATAGATATAATATCGGCGGCTGGAAGCAGACCTGTGCCGAAGCTTGTTAATGTAACGGATTTTAATATCGGCGATTATCCTAACGGCGGAACTATAAATTACGTCACAGGAGAAAAGTATGAAGGAATGTATGTTGAATTACGCAATGTGTATATCGCCCCCGGTATTGCTAACCGCCAGCCATTCAGTGTGGTTGATGATAACGGAAATAAGCTGTATATGCGCGATTTCTCGAATTTCTTTTCGACTCAGCCCTCGGGCGATACACTCAGACCATGGGTTCAGCCTGCCGCCGGAACTTTCGTGAATTATATCAGAGGCGTAATTATATCTGCAAATAACGAAGGGGCGTTCGGAACACAACTGCCTTATGCAATCGTGCCGATTTATCCGAACGATTTAAGCCTGGGCAACGCTCCTCCGCAAATAACCACTGTGACCAGATTACCGGGAGTTCCGACACCTTCTGACAGTGTACAGATTACTTGTGCCGTCACAGATCCGGCTTTTAATCCTTTAACTATATCCGAAGTGAGAGTATTATGGAGAGTTAACGGCGGATCATTCAATAGTAAGGTTTTACCTTTAATGAGCGGTACAATATATTCCGCTAAAATGCCTCCCTCGGCTCTGGGAAATTTTGTCGAATATTTTGTTAAAGCAACCGATAATTTAAACGCAGTGAAATATTTTCCTACAGATACGGCAAAATCCAAGCTGTTTTATATTGTGAAAGCTAACGATTCGCTCAGCATACAGGAAGTTCAGTTCTGCCCGAATATGGGGGGACATTCGGGATATGAAGGCGCTAATGTAAGGGGTATTGAGGGTATTTGCACTGCGGATACATCCGATATACGCGCATTCAGTTTCTCGAGTTCGGGCGGTACACAGACATCCCCGCGCCGTGTGATTATTCAAAACGGCACCGGACCGTTCAGCGGTATCTGGATTTTTAATAACTCGACGGATATTGTTAAAAGAGGCGACAGGGTAAGAGTTCGCGGCCTGGTCGAATACACTAACGGTGTGATAAGGATAAACGTGGCATCTTCCGCCGACGTGCAGATTATATCTTCCGGAAATACACTGCCCGCCGTGCAGAATCTGACTACTGCGGAGCTTGCAAATTTCAAACTCGGCGGTGACACTACAATTAAAAAATGGGAAAGTGTGTTCGTAAGATTCAATGCGCCCGTCGGAATAACGTGTGTTAATGCGGGTTCGGGTATTGCATGCACATCACGCGAAACACTTATAGACACTGCATTCAGGAGGAACTTCGGAGAAGTTCTTGTCAGAGATAACTCTAATATCGAAGGAAGAATCGAACTTCAGGACGGAAATCATACGTTCACTAATAACTGGGACGGAGTTACTGCAGGAAAAACACTATTAACGCAGAATGACAGTATAACTTTCGTTCAGGGCATTCTCTATTATTCATTCGGCAACTATAAAATTGTCCCGAGAAGAAATTCGGACTTCGGCTCCGTTATTCCGATAGGAATCCGGCACGACGAAGAAATCGTTAAATCGTATTCGCTTGCACAAAATTATCCTAATCCGTTCAATCCTGTTACGAATATAAAATTTTCCGTTCCGGCGATGAGTTTTGTGAAACTTAACGTCTATGACATGCTCGGCAGGGAAATTGCGCAGCTGGTAAATAACCGCCTTACACAAGGCAGTTATATTGTGGACTGGAACGCATCAGCTTATGCGAGCGGAGTCTATTTCTACAAGTTATCAGCCGAAGGAACAGACGGATCGAAATTCACAGACACAAAACGGATGATTTTAGTAAAATAGATATGTTAAGTGTGATCCCGAAACAAGTTCGGGATCACAATAGGATGACATTAAGTGTTAAGTTTTATCACATTAAAAATTTTATGAAAAAGTATAATTACTTATACCCGGTTCTATTGTTATTTTTTCTGTTTAACTCCTGCAGTGAT
>JAPLFI010000512.1:2426-3537 GCA_026390755.1 Ignavibacteriota bacterium | reverse complement strand
CGTAAAAAGGTGGTTTTTAGAGATGCCCTTAAGTGTTAAGTGTTAAGTGTTAAGTGTTAAGTGTTAAGTGTTAAGTGTTAAGTGTTAAGTGTTAAGAACGAAATAAGTTACAGGGAATTGCTCACCGAAATCAAGTAACATATCTCAGGACAGCATTGCCAAGGGGTTCTTCACCGCGAAGCGGGAAGTCAACCCATGTCAGGAGAACACTACCAACCGCAATATACAAGCATGTTTAAAAAATTGTGATTAAATTGCAGTAAATATTTACACATGAAAACGACGAAAAAGAAAAAGCCGGTAAAGATAATACACGGAAATTCAAAAAAGATAACAAGGGATGCCAGAGGACGCATAGAGAAAGGAAGCAAATTAGCACTGAAATATGAAACGGAAAAAGAACAGCTTCAGCTGATAAACAGATATTGCAAACACATAGCATCCGGATATTCAAAAGAGAGTTTCGAGGAAGCAGGACATGAAACAGTATTACGGTATGCGGAGAAATTGATAATAGAAAGTGGAAAAACAGAAGAATTTACCATTTATGGCACCGTCCTTATACATAGAGCTTTACGAGTATCGCAAAAGCAATGGGAACACTGGGGAATACAAGGAATGCTGAACAAGATACCATTTTTCAACAGCCAGATATGGGCATTAAACATGCGTAATCGTTTTAATTGGGATAAAGAGGATAAAAACCCCAAGGAAATGAAAATAGAGCGAAAAATCACTGTTAATTTCGTTCAGGATGAAGATTAGACGGATATCATAACCAATGAAACCGGCGAATCCGGGTAAGATTTGTATAAGGGCAGGCTTACTGAACACTCGCAATAAATAATGGGTGGTGGGCGGGAAAGATAGCTTTGGACTGCCTTTTTGCAATCCGCTGATTTTGCGAGGAGTGTATCGCCACAGAAACGGGGATGACGGCCGGTTATATAAAGCGCTGTATTTAATTATTTTTAATTACAATATTATAAAGGTTATCCGTAGAATAAAGACTATTAAATAATTTTTTAGTTAAACCGCTCATTAATTTTTTGTCACCAGACCAAAGAAAACAACCAAACTCAATTGCCAAAGCAACGTAAACAATATCTTT
>JAPLFI010000512.1:0-2374 GCA_026390755.1 Ignavibacteriota bacterium | reverse complement strand
TTTCATCAATATCTTTCACTAATTCTACAGCTTTATTCCAACTTGTTTGCAAAATTTGTTCTTCGGAAATAAATTTTATATTTTTAAATATTTGATATTCAGATTCCAGAATATCCCTTATTGTCAAACCGGAAATTTTTGAAAGTTTGCCGTGATATTTTGAAATCTCAATTCTTAAAAAATCAGGAGCTATAAAATCGCATTTATGAGAATGGTTTATTAATATATCTCCAATTTTTCCTTTCGCGTTTAGTATTGCGCTGAATACTATATTAGCATCAACAACAACTCTCATTTAACAAATCTTTTTCTGTTTTTTTTCCACCAATTTGAAGTTACCTCATCGGCTAATTCATCAATATCACTTTGAACAGCCTTGCATTTTGAAGTTGCTTCTAAATATTTTATATAATCCAATAATTTTTGCAATCCATATTTATTGATATTCGGGTTTAGCCGAATTAATATTTCGTTATTTTGATTTCTCTCAATTATCATACCACTTTTTTTGAATAATATAATATTTTTCGTCTCCAATAAATATGGAATTTATATTTGTTACAATATTTCGCGCTATATTTAAATAAGGATAATTTTAAATCAAGAAACCTGCCTGTGCCTGCAGAAGACAGGTGTCTATGCCAGGTAGATCTGCTACAGGCAGAGGAGTACAAAGAATTTAGTGATAACTTTTCCATTATACGATATCGGATTTTCTTGGGAAATATGAGAAATCGGTTTAAACGGGACAAAGACGATAAATCCCCTAAAGAAATGATGATAGACCGTATAATCACTGTTAATTTCGTTCGTTATGATGATAAAACCCCCGCATAAGCGGGGGGATCTTTTTTTCTGTTTTCTTATCATTCTTTACATTCTTGTTTGTCTCCGTTTTGGTCTCCATTCTCATGAAATCTGATCGAGTTAAGTATTGTTATTATAATAGTAACTTTCGAATTTTTGCACTGTATCATTTTCATATTTTTCGGAATTAAGGAACAGGAAGAAATATAATATTACTAATTTTAAGAAATGTCCTTAAATGTCCGTGAATAAATTCGGAATAATAATGAAAGCATTTTATAACAGGGTTCCTGACATATAATAACGATGAAACAATCGCACGGGAGCAGTCCGCTTGCGGTCTGCGAAGGCCTGCCTACAGTCTGACTGGCGCAGACAGCCAGTCAGGCGGCGCGAAGAAAACAGTCCGATGTTCTTCCGGTCTGTTTTCTTCGGTTCTTGCCGCCGGTCCGTGCGATTGTTTCAGCAACCAAGTAAGCAGGTGAAGTGCTCGATATAATCCCCTGCTTAAGCGGGGGCGCTCTTGAAGTGAGGCGAGAGCAGGCGGCGCAAAAACAAAACAGGAGAACAAACGACATACCGCCTGTTCCGCCGAACACAATAAAAAAACTGAACACGAAGTGAGTACCTCGATAATGCTCTTAAAACTCGTGATGTTGCTGATATGCTACGCAGTGCAGGGAAGTGGAGCGAAGCGAAAGAGAGGTTACGGCGGGTGTCCGCTGTTCTTGCGGTCACACGAGCCTGCCTGATGCAGGCAGGCGGCAAGGCGAAAGCTGGCGGAACGTTCTTTTCCGCGTGCTGTAGCCGACGTTCTTGCCGTGTCCGAAACCGAACGACAGCGAAGCGAAAACGCACCGGAACGAGGACAGCATTTCAGCAATATAATGAAACCGGAACAATTTTTGCGAAAACAAATGAACGAGTAAAGCGGAGACGAGCGATAGACGAAGCGGAGCAGGTTGCCGGCGGGTGTCCGCAGTTCTTGTGGTCACACGAGCGGCAAGGCGGAAGCTGGCGGAATGTTCTTATCCGCGTGCTGTAGCTGACGTTGTTGCCGCGTCCGGCAACCTGCGGAGCGTAGGCGGCCGCGAGGCGAAGCGGCGCAGTTCTTTTGTTTTCGTGCTCTTCCTGAAAGTCTGTTCTTACTGAAAGTCTGTTCTTCCTAAAGTTGCGCCGCAGGCAATAAATAGATACGATGCAAAAGCAGTACTGATGTTCTTCCAGTTCTGCTTTTGCTTCGAAACCAAAACAAACCTGAACAGACGGTTACATATTGTAACTGCTTTGTTGGTTCTTGTAGTGGGAGCGGAGCTTTTGGCACGTTGTTTTTGCAGTCGGTGTCTTCAATTGCTTTTACACCGGCAAAAACCGTGACAAAAGCGGAGCGGGAACGGAGAGAAGCATCAAAGCAGGCGGAAAGACCCTTGCTTACGGCTTTTGATAATAAACTCGATTATTTGGCAGTGCTTATGTTCTTCAAGCTCTGCCAAATCATCGAAACAAAAACAACCGATAATAACGAATAATCATAATTACCTGCTCTGGTGTTTGCGAAGTGGACGTG
>JAPLFI010000052.1 GCA_026390755.1 Ignavibacteriota bacterium | reverse complement strand
TACATAATTAATTTTAACCTGTTAATATTTAATTGTTAAACTTCTCAAACTTATGAAAATAAACGAAAGCTGGAAAGAGTTCTTTGACGAAAAACACGCATTTCCGCAATTTATTCTCACTGTTATATTTCTTTCTGCGGTTGTTTTTTCTCTGTCGCGTTTCATAATCTTTGTCGAGTCCCGGCAGGGAGTGGTTCTTGATGACCCGTTATTCCATTATTTCAAAGCAATTGACCTGAACATTCCGGTTTTCGTACTGATTTACGGCTCTATGATTGCCTGTTTTATACACCTGCTCCGTTATCCGCAACGGTTACTCTTTGCTCTCCAGACTTATACGCTTATTGCGCTTATCCGTATGCTCGGGATGTATGTTACTCCCCTTGATGTACCAGTTGGAACTATTGACCTTGCCGACCCGCTTGTTTTCGTTGTCGGCACGGGAACAAAAATCACTAAAGATCTTTTCTTCTCGGGACATACTTCTACTTTATTTATGCTTTTCCTTGCCGCAAAAAACAGGAATATGAAATACCTTTTTTTTATAAATACGGTTCTTGTAGGCACTTTCATGATTTTGCAGAAAGCGCATTACACACTTGATGTACTCGCGGCGGTTTTCTTTTCTTACGGCTGTTATCGTATTGTTGTGCTCGTTAATGAAAAATATTTCGGCTCCGGAAAAATCGCTGAATCGCATTAAAAGAACTGCTTTGCAATAACATTTCGAAAAACCTTTGATTTTGGTATATTCATGGATATTAACTTTTATATTTATAAATGTATAATTCAATTGTTCTCGTAAAACAGGTTCCGGATACCGCCAACATTACCGGTAAGGTGATGAAAGATGATGGTACGGTTAATCGCTCAATGCTTCCGGCAATTTTTAACTACGAAGATAAAGTAGCTCTTGAATTCGCTCTGCAGGTAAAAGACACTTACGGCGGAAAAGTAACTGCTATTACTATGGGACCGCCGCGAGCTTCCGACATACTCCGCGAATGCCTGTATATGGGTGCGGATGAGGTTTTCTCAATCAGCGACCGAAAGTTCGCAGGGGCGGATACTCTTGCAACATCTTATGTGCTTAGTGAAGCGATAAATAAAATCGGCAGTTATGATTTCATTTTCGCGGGCAGACAGGCAATTGACGGGGATACGGCACAGGTGGGACCGCAGACAGCCGAGAAACTCGGAATTCCGCAGGTTACATACGCAGAGAAAATTCTGGATATTAAAGACGGCAAAATAAAAATCAGACGCAAGATTGACGGCGGGTTTGAAATAGTGCAGTGCAAACTTCCGCTCTTAATAACGGTTCTGAAAGGCGCAGCCGATCCGAGACCGTTTAAGGCAAAACGCATAATGGCGTGCAAAGGAGCGAAATCGCTTACAGAGCTCGAGAAACTGACTGAGGGGAATTCTTTGTTATATATAGATAGTCTTGTACATGAATATGAATCACGCGGACTCTTTATTGCGACGCTCTCGGCGGACGACCTGAAGGTTGACGGTGAGCGGTGCGGTATTAAAGGTTCTCCGACAAAGGTGCATAAGGTAGAATCGGTTGTCCTATCAAGCGACGGTCACGATAAGATATCAGCAACGAAAGAAGGAATAGGCAAACTGATTGACCAGCTGATGGAAGACAGAATTTTTTAAAAAAGCCGTTGCCACAGATTAAAAGATAAGAGCTTTTTGACACTAATTAACACGAAAAACACGAATTAAAAAATTAATTTTATCAAGATTAAAAGATAAGAGCTTTTTGACACTAATTAACACGAAAAACACGAATTAAAAAATTAATTTTATCAAGATTAAAAGATAAGAGCTTTGTTCAGTGTTCAGTTTTAAAACACTTAACACTTAACACTTAATCACTTAACAATATAATACTATTTACTGATGCAAAATCACCAGGTTTGGGTTTTTATTGAGCAAAGAGACGGAAAACCCGCGGATGTAAGTTTTGAACTCCTCAGTAAAGGCAGAAAACTTGCCGATAGTCTGAAGGGTACACTTAAATCCGTCGTAATCGGACAAAACGCGAAAGGTATCGCGGAGGAGACCTTTAAATACGGTGCCGATGAAGCGCTTCTGATTGACAGTCCGGAGTTGAGACTGTACAGGACTATGCCATATACGCGCATAATGAACGAGCTTATCGGCAAACATAAACCGAGAATTGTTCTCTTCGGGGCAACTGTTACGGGACGCGACCTCGCGCCAAGAGTTGCTTCCAACACAAGAAGCGGGCTCACGGCTGACTGCACGGATTTAAGAATTTCCGATATTAAATATATCGGAAAAGATTATAAAGAGCTTTTGCTCCAGATTCGTCCGGCATTCGGCGGTAATATCGTGGCTACCATCATTACACCCGACGTGCATGTGCAGATGGCAACGGTCCGCGAGGGCGTGATGGAGATGCATCCGGTTGATAAACCGAAACCTGTTAAGATTACTCATATTCCGTTTACGGCAGGCGATACGGACGGCTTGCTTGAGATTATTGAACAGCACAGGGAAGAAAGCAAGGTTAACCTGAAAGCCGCTCCTATTATAGTCGCGGGCGGATACGGTCTCGGCTCGAAAGATAACTTCAAACTGCTGTACGATCTTGCTCACGTTATCGGGGGTGAAGTGGCAGGAAGCCGCGCGGCTGTTGATGCGGGATTTATCGGTTCCGAAAGACAAGTCGGGCAGACAGGAGTTACGGTAAGACCAAAGCTATACATTGCTATCGGCATTTCAGGCGCGATTCAGCACCGTGCGGGAATGCAGGAAGCAAAAAAGATAATCGCCATCAACAGCGACTCCGAAGCGCCTATATTCGGCGTGAGCCATTACGGAATAGTGGGAGACGCAATGCAGATTATCCCCATGTTTATTGAACAGTATAAAAACAAATTGAAATAATAATATAATGCCAAATTTTTTTACAGATAACAGCGACCTGCTTTTCCATTTCAACAACCTTGATTATAAGAGTGTTGTTGACATAGTCGAAGATAATTACGAGCAGGCAAAAGACTTTGATTTCGCTCCGATAAATTACGAAGACGCAATGGAAAATTACCGCAAGGTACTTGAAATGCTCGGAGACCTGACAGGTAATTACATTGCTCCGCGCGCGGCCGACGTTGACCACGAGGGTGCGCAGTTTGATGAGGGAACGGTAACTTACGCCAAAGGCACACAGTCAAACCTGCACGAACTGGCTCAGGCAGACCTTATGGGAATGGTTCTCCCGAGAAAATACGGCGGGCTGAATTTTCCGCTTACGGTCTATCTGATGGCAAATGAGATGGTGGCAAGGGCGGATGCTTCACTGATGAATATTTTCGGTTTGCAGGATATCGCGGAGATAATCGCCAAGTTCGGAAGCGAAGCTCAAAAAGAAGAATTTCTGCCGAAGTTCTGTACAGGAGAATACACGGGCGCAATGGCACTGACGGAACCCGATGCGGGTTCAGATCTTCAGGCTGTTAAACTTCACGCTTATCAGGACGAAAACGGGAAATGGTTCCTGCGGGGCGTGAAAAGATTTATCACTAACGGCAATGCAC
Organism: Ignavibacteriota bacterium; assembly: GCA_026390755.1. GTDB lineage: Bacteria > Bacteroidota > Ignavibacteria > Tepidaquicellales > Tepidaquicellaceae > JAPLFI01. Next base: position 24,561 of record JAPLFI010000052.1, on the reverse strand, counting down.
ACGTTCATCTTGTTCTTGCGCGCTCAGAAGCAGGCACGAAGGACGGACGCGGGCTTAGTATGTTCGTATGTTACGGAGACGATACCGTTGTCGTCAGGCGGATTGAAAACAAGCTCGGAATACACGGCTCGCCCACCTGCGAACTTCAGTTTAATGACACCCCCGCACAACTTGTCGGATTGAGGAAATTCGGGCTCATAAAATACGTTCTGGATTTAATGTTCCGTGCGCGGATGGGCGTTTCATCACAGGCACTCGGGATTTCACAGGCGGCATTCGGCGAAGCATTGATTTACGCGCGCGCGCGCGAGCAATTCGGAAAAGCGATTTACAATATTCCCGTTGTCGCGAATATGCTGATTGATATGCGTGTTATGCTTGAATATAATCGTTCTTTATTGTTTGCGACCGGTCATTATGTTGACAGGAAAGAAACTCTTGAATTTCTTGTTGATAAGCTAAAAAAAGAGGGTAAGTCCACGGCTGAATATACCGAAGAAATTAAATATCTCGGCAAAGTAGCGAACCTTCTAACGCCTATGACAAAATATATTACAACTGAATGCGCGAATAAAATAACTTATGATTCACTCCAGATACACGGCGGTACGGGATACATGAAAGAGTTCAGAGTCGAACGCCTGGCGCGGGATGCACGAATCACTAACATATACGAAGGGACGTCACAGCTTCAGATTGTGGCGGCTATAAGCGGCGTAGTACACGACGTGCTGAAAGGACTGTTCGACGAAAAAGAAGTTCGCGAATATCCCGGCGGACTCGCAAGGCTCGCAAACACGCTCAAAGAAATACGCGCAATATTCAGGGAAAGCCTTAAGTATGTCCTTGATAAAAAAGATACTCAGTTTCAGGACGTTGCCGCCAAGGACCTGGTTGAACTTTATTCGTATTTGTTTATAGGGTACCTGCTTCTTGACGAGGCGGAAAAAGAACCGAAGAAAATTTTCACGGCGAACAGGTATATAATAAATTCACTTGCAAACGCGAGGAAAAACGCGGAAACTATTAAGAATGAATTATTTTCCGACCTGCTACACGCGGATAAGATACTTGGTTAGACGGTTTTAACATTTTAACTTTTGACATTTAACATTTATCTAAACTATGTTTTACTACAGGATTTTTGACGACAAAGAAGAACTGAATTTTTTCAAAAGCTCTCTTGAATATAATAAGATAGCAGAGTTGATGAAAAAATTCGAGGCATCGCATTCGGAATATTACAACAGGGATTTTCTCGTGTTTCTCAAAACTCACGATACAGAGGCTGAAATAATAGACGTCACGAATATTTATTACTAAATGACAGAATGCCGGCGTTAGCCGTAAGCGAGTTCAAATGAATATGTCACTGTGTTTGTAAGCATTTTTAAGAGGACATCATGTTCTATTAACAGGAAACCCCTAAAGGCAGGCCTCCGGGGTTTAAGAACGTAAGAACCTTAACACTTAACACTTAACTATGTTCAACCTTATTCCTTCTCACACATACGATTATGAACACCTCTGGGCACTTGTCTCGGGTCGTAACAGGTGGTTTATAAAGGTAAGGTATATCGTTGTTTTGTCCCTTTTTGTTTTTATTCTTGGTGTTAATTCCGTCCTTGAGCTCAGGTTTTCAACTGTTCAGCTCTCGGCGATTCTCCTCGTTGCGGCATCCATACTGATTTATAACATAATTTTTACGTTGTTCGCGCGGTCGGAATTCATCCGGGATGAACCGAAAAAATTTAATCAGCTTCATTTCGCACTTCTGCAGATGGTTGCCGATTTAATATCGCTTACCATACTAATTTATTATACGGGCGGAATCGAAAGTCCGTTTTATGTTTTTTTTATTTTTCACATGCTCATCGGAAGTATGATTCTCCCGGGATTTATTATTTATTCCATCGCGGTAATTATTATAATACTTATGGGCGTTATCACGTCTCTTGAGTATATAGCGGTTATACCGCACTACAGTTTCGGCGGTATGCTTGCGGCTCCGCTTTATAATAATCACATCTATGTAATAATTGCCGTGATTTCTTTCGGTATAATGATACTGGTAAGCGTTTTTCTGGCAAATAATATTGCAAGCGCGCATTTCCGCCGTGAACAGGAGTTGAAACTTGCGCTTGAAAAACTGAGTGAAGCGGAAATAATAAAACAGAAATACACGATGGGAATCGTGCACGAGATAAAGACCCCTGTTGTGGCAGTACAGTCATATTTAGATCTTGTGCTTGGAAAGTATCTCGGACCGGTAAGCGAAAAAATTGAAGAAAAAATTGCGCGCGCCCGCGTGCGAACCGATGAAGCTATACATATTATAAATGAGGTGTTAAGTATTTCAAAACTTAAGCTTCTTGAAAATCTGAATGAAGAAAAAATTTATATTGAAGCGCTGATTGCAGATGTCCTGTTGAAGCGCAGCGAGCAGGCAGAATACTCGAGGATTTCTTTAAAATATACGGATACAAGGATGGAAAATAAACCGGCTATGGCAGATAAGAGTCTTCTCTCGCTTGCATTTTCAAACCTTATTGGGAATTCAATAAAGTACAATACACCCGGCGGAAGAGTTGAAGTAAATATCAGCGATGTTGACGGACGGCTCGTTATTGAAGTGAATGACGACGGCATAGGTATTCCTGAAACGGACAGGCAGAAAATTTTCAAGGAATTTTTCCGGGCTTCGAATGCCAAACAAAAAGGTTTTGAGGGCACGGGACTCGGCCTTTCGGTTGTTAAACAAATCATCGAGCATCACAACGGCATAATTTCCTTTAAAAGCCCTTCTCCGCTTTCTGACGGCGGAGATCGGCAGGGAACTTCTTTTATTATCACGCTTCCATACGGAGGAGTTTAAATATTACAATTGAGTAATTACGGAAAAATATTAGACTTAATCGAAAAGCAGACACGGGAAGTATTCAGCCCGCTTACTTATGCACAGATTTTCTGGAAACCCAGGGAAGGTGCATGGAGTGTCGGCGAATGTTTGTCGCATATTATAATAACTAACGAGCTATATTTTCCCGTACTTGAAAATGCCGCTCGCGGCACACACAGAGAGTCGCTCTGGGAAAGAGTCAGTCCGTTTTCCCGTATGTTCGGAAAACAGTTCATCGGCATAGTTGACCCGGAATCCGATAAGAAACATAAATCTCCACGGGCTTTTATGCCCGATAAGAATTTTTTCGAGACTGCCGTTGATAAAAATATTATACGGCGATTCAAAGAAAACATCATCCGCCTCCGTAAGATTCTTAAAGAATTTAAGACAGTGAATACGGCTGGTATAAAAATTTCTTCTCCCGCTTCATCGTTAATTACTTTTAAACTTCGTGATGCTTTAGAAATGATTCTTAAACATAATATCCGTCATTTAAATCAGGCACTAAGGGTGATGGACGAGCACGGCTTTCCACGGTAACGGACTTACTTTTTACCCCAGAGTCCTATTAAATTATCATCAGGGTCTTTAAGCAGTGCAAAATAACCGGCTGTTTCGCTGATAAGTGTTTTTGGAGTATCAACTTTACCGCCAAGCTCAGCCGCTTTATTAAGCGCCTCTTCGACATCTTCAACTTCAACATAAAATACCATTGCCTGTCCTTCATGTTCCGGTTTGTTTTTCTTCATAAATCCGCCGCCGATTGAACCTTCACCCGTATATATGTTCCAGTACAGCGATTTCGAGCCCTGAGAAAGTTTAAACTCCCATGCGAAAAGTTCGCCGTAAAATTTTCTTGCCGAGTCAAAATCTTTAACGTGTATTTCAAACCATCCGATTTGATTCTTTTTCTCCATTATATTATCTCCTTTAGTTTTTATATTTGATTTAAAATAAAAATATTTTCATTACAAATCTATGCAATGTAAACAATTAATGATAAAAATATTTTACCGCGAAACCCTTTTAATTAAAACAGTGTAGAACTTTTTGCTGTCTGTGATTTCAGAATTATAAAATCAGATCTATTTCCCCAAAAAGATTATATGCCGGCATTTGCCCCGGCACCACGTTCAGATTTATCATTAATTTTAACGGAAGTACGATCATCTGAATCGGTATCCACAGCCACCGCGGCAAAGAAAAATCATCAAGTCCAAGCAAGGGTCCAAGCTGTAATCCGAGTGACGGGCTGAACATCGCCTTATTAAGGTCGTCTTTATTCTGTAACCCAACTTCAATATAAGAAAAAACTCCTATATATCTTCTTTTCGAAACCCAGAAATCTCCGTTGTAATATCCCCCTGCTTTATACTGGCGCATAACAGGTTTCCAGTTTCTGTTATATCCCATGTTAAAGGAGCCGGTCAGACCGAACCAATTATCAAACGTGCCGCCTTTATTCCGTGTATCGTTATATTTATAAAACTGCGCGCTTAGGTTGAACCGCAGACCAAATAAACTAACATCATCTTCCGTCCCTGATAGGGAAAAAGTATTCAGGCTGCCAAGTTCAAGCATAAAAGAATTTGCCACACGGCTGCGGACAAAGTTTCTGTTTTCTATTAAGCTGTTTACTCGTTTAAGCGTCGGAAGATCTTTTTTGTTTAATTTATATTCATCCAGATCTGAGTCGAAGGGTACGGGAATCAGCTTAAGCGCCGCGAAATGCTCAAGACAAAAGGACTGTAATCTTTCTTTTTGCCCGGGTACAAGGTCTAAAATATGAACGGGATAAGAATTATTTGCCGTGTCGTTCCTGAATTTATAAAAACCCGTCCATATTTCGTTTACGGATAAAGTTACAGCATCAATTACAATTTGTTCCTTCGGGGTTACGGTAATTATTTTAATATCGGCATAATCTTTAAGTCTGCGCCAGTTCTCGTCCGGTTTGTTCAGATTATGATCGCCGTACGTTTTCCAAATATTTCCATTTAGGTTCATTACCTGTAGTCCGGTCTTGTTGTAAAAATCATGCAGGCCTTTATTGTTTATTATTGCGTTAAAAATCGAGCGGTTTACAACTATGTGGCCTGATGCGAAACAGTCTTCAAGAAAATGGTCGGCAAATGCGGAATAAAGAAAGGCGTAAAAAAAATATGCTTTCGACCTTGCCGTATCCGATGAATAATATTTTCCTGCCAGCTCGGCGAGATAGACGGCGAAAGTGTGAAGCGTAACATACTTGCCGAGTGAAGTAATTTTCTTGAGTCGTCCGAAAACTTCTGGTATGCCGGACGGAGATTTCAGAAGTATAAGGTCGCTCCGCTCAAGCTGTTCAAGGTGGTAACGAAGAGATTTTCCGTAATCATAGAAATGAGAAAAATCTGTTACCGCAAGATAGGCGAAAGACGGGTCTATACTCAGAATTTCACTGTTTGGCGATTCGTGCTGAAACTCCGCCATAAATTTGTTGTGAAGAAAAAGTATCTGATTGAGTATAGAATATTTATAATTAAGGTTATCTCTGACAGATTCCGGGTTTTCCTCGTGATCGCCGGACAGCCCATTCAGTACGCCGTAAGTTACTTCGTTTGGCTCGTGTGTAAGATCAAGAAAATATAAACTGTTTTCTGTTTTACTGTATTGCATATTCAGGTATGACTCAAAAAAATCAACCGCTTCGGTTGTATCTTTGAAAAATCCTTCCCGAATAAGCTGTGAAATAAACTGTGTAAACGCCCTGTCGCCGATGTCCCTATGCTCACCGAAATCATACGAGAATACATCGGCGTATAGCAACAGCGTAAAAGAGAGAAGTAAAGTAAAAAGTGTTTTTTTCATCAGTTAAATTTTTATGACTATTTTAATAATTGGGGAATTTCTTACCGCCAGCGATAAAGGGGCGGCACCGACAATCCCGCAGGAAATCCATACTTCGTTCGATAAAAATTCGCCGGGAATAAGCATTTAAAAAAGTCCTTATGACTTAATAATAATATTTATGAAAAAGTAAATCAGCTGCAAAATATTTTATAAATATGTTTGTTTCTCTGTGTCTTTATTGCGGATATTGAACATTGAACCTGCTATCCGTCTTTAAAGATAATTAAAAATTGGCTAAGAATAAGCCCCCAATTTCTTATACCAATAAACTTGTCCTAATCCTGAAATAAATTCAGGACATGATTTATTTCAGAAAAGTTCTTATCGCTGTTTTCTCTGCTTTTCCATTTAATTCATAAATATAAATTCTTAGCTTAGAATAATTATAAAATTGTGCTCCTCGTAAAAACAGATACTAAAAATAAAACGGAACACAAACGAACATTTAATATATTATCTAAACAGAGGAGAAAAATGAAAAAATTATTTACACGAATTGTCTCTGCATTTATACCGAGCTTAATGCTTCTCTGTTGCTCAAATAACAACAACGTCGGCAATCCTGTTACACCTCAGAATACAGTTTTAACACAAGATTTAAAAGCAAAGCTTCAGTTCGCTGCCGACAGTATCTTTATGCAGGTAAGCGCCCCCGGAATGATTGCCATGGTCTCCGCCGAAGGTGAAAGGGATTATATTATTAAACGGGGAGTAAGCAACCTGTCAACAAACGTGCCGATGAATGAAAACAACTATTACAGGATTGCCAGCATCACTAAAACATTTACGGGGCTCGCTGTTCTGCTTCTGGTTGATGAAGGACTTATTAAACTGGACAGCTCAATTTCTTATTACTTGCCGGAATTCAATATTCCAAACGGTAATTTAATTACGATTCGCATGCTTGGCAATATGACAAGCGGTTTGTTCGATTATTCGGCTGATGAAGGGTTTCTGATTTCGTTTTATGAAAGTAATTATTTAATGTCATTTACACCTGATTCTTTGCTCGCAATAGCCTTTCGTCATCCGCCGAATTTTCCTCCGGGAACAAGTTATGAATATTGTAATACCAATACTGTACTGCTTGGAACGCTTTTGGAAAAAGTAACCGGAAAGACCGCAAAACAGGTTATTGAGCAAAAAGTGCTTCAGCCGTTAAATCTTAGCAATACTTACTGGCCTAATACGATTTTCCTACCGGTCCCTTATTCTCATGGATATTCTTCCCGTTTCGGTTCTTTTATGGATGCCACAAATTGGAACCCTTCGTGTACATATTCTGCGGGTATATTGATATCAAATTTTTCTGATATGAAAATTTGGGCAAAAGCTGTTGCCGACGGCACCTTGCTCTCCGCACAAATGAAAACGGAAAGATTTAAATGGGTCTTGAATCATTATGGTTTTTGTGTAATGAAAGCAGGTAACTGGGTCGGGCACCCCGGTACTTTTTTCGGGTATAATTCCCACGTCTTTTACAATACGGTCAATAAAATTACTCTTATTGTTTTCGTAAATATGGAAACCGATTTGCCGGTCGAGGCTTTCTCTGATGCCTTCCGGCGTATTCTGGATTAGCGCTCAATTATAAGTGTTAAGTGTTTTACAACTGAGCACTGAGCATCGAACTTAGTGCTTCCCTCTATTTACTTTATTTTTTTTCCAGCACTACAGTCTGCTCGCATAAATTTATACCTTTCAAGGTAGCACTTTTTCCGTCCGAAGTTACATATTGAATATCCCAGTCACAATGGTCCTTGTCAACTACGTTGAACTTAAATTTCAGAGTTTCACCGTCTTTGAAGTCGTCCTTTGGAACAACATCAAATCCCCAGTTATTAGCTCCAACGATTGAGAAATACAGGTCGTTAACGTTCATTCCCGTATTATTGACAACGGTCACTTCCGAGGATTGCTGGGTTTGCGCATACGAGTTCGAAGCGAAAAAAATTGTAAACCCGAATAAAAGGACTGCAGTAAATAAGATTGTTTTCATTTCATTTTTTTTAAAAATTTTAAAAAACACTTGTCGTACAAACCTTTTGAAAAAAACAACAAATAACAATACTAAAAACTTATGACAGTATTTTACCTATGCACACGACATTTTTATCCTTTTCGAACTCTTCCATTGAAAACATACTAAAAATTGAAAAAACGGGTGTACTTTTTACGGCACACCCGTTTTTAAGATAAATATTCCCCCTAAAAAACTCTTTTTTATATATCGAAACAATCCTGATCCTGAAACAACCCAGATGCTGAAACAAGTTCAGCATGACAAGGGACATGGTTCGGGGCAAGATTCGACATGACAAGGACAGGACGACAATAATTAAAATTCCTGCGGAAGTTCTCTTAATTGCGCGTATGTAAATACGGGACCGTCTTTACATACATAAACATTTCCGATGTTGCATCTTCCGCATTTACCGAATCCGCATTTCATACGGTTTTCAAGCGTTGTGTAAACATTTTCGTCTTTAAATCCGAGCTTTGTCAGCACCGGCATTGTAAATTTAATCATAACGGGCGGTCCGCAAATAACCGCTACAGTGTTTTCGCTCTTCGGAGCTATCTTTTCAACTATCGTGGGCACAAATCCGATTTCGCCGTTCCATCCTTCGATTTCCCCGCCCGGGTCAACCGTGATAACCGTCTTAATATCGGGTCTTGCCGCCCATTCTTTCAGCTCGGATTTATAAACCAAATCCGATACAGAGCGCGCTCCGTAAACTATTGTAATGTCTTTAAAATCCTTTCGTAAATCCAATACATTGTCAATCACGCATCTTACGGGCGCAAGCCCTATGCCGCCGGCAATGAATATTACGTTCCTGCCTTTCATTTCATCAAGCGGGAACCAGTTGCCATAAGGTCCGCGAAATCCGATTGTGTCGCCCTGATTCATTCTATTTAATGCCTGTGTAACCTTGCCGTAAACTTTGAATGAACATTCGATAAATTCCGGTCGCGTGGGCGAAGATGCAATGCAGAATGTTGATTCGCCTTCTCCGAAAACAGAATACTCGGCGAATTGTCCCGCTTTGAAGTTGAACGATTTCGCGGTTTCAGGGTCTTTCAACTGAAGTTTAAATGTCCTTGTATCCGGGGTTTCGTCTATGACTTCTTTAATCTCGGCTAAATAGGGTTTATAGATATTTTCCATGATAAACTATTTCTTAAGTGTTAAGTGTTAAGTGTTAAGTGTATTATATGGATTCCAGCTAAAAAATTTCTCCGGAATGACAAATTATTTATATTTCTAATTTTTTACTGTATCGCTTACAATTTCTTTTATGTCTATGCTCACAGGACATCCCCTCGAGCATCTTCCGCATCCCGTGCACAGAATTTCGCCGAACTTATCAACATAATACTTAAACTTGTGATTTATTCTCTGCCTGTAACGTTTGCCCTGTATGTCGCGCGGATTGTGCCCGGATGCATGCAGTGTGAAATGTCCGAACTGGCATCCGTCCCAGTTTTTCATTCTTCTGCCTTCTTCGTAACTGTAATCCTCGTCAACTATGTCGAAGCAATGACATACGGGACAGACAAAAGCGCATTGAGCACATGAAAGACATACGTCTCCGATGCCGTCCCAGAACGGGTGCTCGAAATTTTTTCCGAGCCACTTGCGGACTTCTTCGCTGTTGAAAACTTTTTCCGGCATTTTAGCAGAACTTTTTCCGGCTTCGGTTTTTGCTTTCGCTTTTTCGGGATTTCCTTCGGTTAAATATTTCCCGTACGACTCCATGAACTCTTTTCCTTTATCCGTAATAATCCTGACCGCAAAATTATTTTCGTCAAGCGGAATAAGGAAAATATCAGACCCTTTTTCGGATACCGGACTTAAACCGACTGACGTGCAGAAACAGTATTTGTCGGCAAATTCACACATCATTCCTATTACAATGAAATTCTTAACGCGCATGTTGAAGAAATCATCTTTGTAATCCCAGTTGAAAACCTTGCTGAGTATGTCGAAAGAATTTGAATCGCATGGTTTCGCGCCAAGTATCACGGTTTTCTTTCCTTTAATATCAATATCAATAAGCTCAATGTCGTTTTTGTCTTTCTTGTAGTATATAACCGGCTCGGCTTTCGGAAAGGCATAATTTTTATATGATGCCTTTGTGGGCTTGCTCCCCGCGTCCAGTATAATTTCAGACGTGTCTTTTATGACCGTGTACTCTGTCTTGCCGGGAGCTATCAGTATATTCCCGCCGTCAATGATATCCCTGCAGAGCTTGTTTAAGTTTTCCCTGTTTATAATTTTTTCTTCCATTCTTTTTTATTTTTTGTCACTACACTAAGAACTTAATTAGAGTATAAATTCCTCTTTATCTTTTACATCAAAGCTTCCTACCAACGTCGGTGTTTCGAGATTTCTTCCCGAAAGGTAAGCGAAATCGTTTTTCGCGACTTCAAGCATCTTCCTGTTGATAAGGCTAAGCGGAATATCCATCGGACAGGCTCTTTCGCATTCGCCGCATCCTACGCAACGCGCGCTTAAATGAAACGCCCTGATAAGGTTCCACGAGAAATTTCCCCGTCCGTGCGCACTGCTTTCAACCCATCGCGGAATAGTCTTGTCAGTTATACACTGCGTGCAATAGCACATGGGACATGCGGCACGGCAGGCATAACACTTTATACATTTGTCAAATTCATTTTTGAAATACTCAAACCGCTCCTGTGAGGTCATATCATCGAAACTTTTTATTTTCGCTAATTCTTCGTCAGGCGAGGCCGGAAGGTCTTTTAATTCACCGAAAACTTTATCGTGATACAGCGGCTGTCTCGCGTCGCAATGCAAACACTTCGAGGCAATCGTTTCTCCGGTCAGTGTTTCTCCGTAGTCTTTCACTACTCCGTTGCAGTTAAAACTTATTATATAAACATCTTCCCGCTTCAGCTGACTTTCCTGTATGAGAGCAATAACAGCGTGAACATCGCACGGCTTTGCGACGATTCCGAGTTTTTTGATTGTTCCGTTTACGCGGGCAAGGTTTTTAACGCGCGCCTTCGTAAGGTAAACTGCGAGATTATTGAGACAGTATTCATTGAAAACCAAAAGAATAGCCTCTTCCGGAGCAGTTATAATTACCGGTTTCGTTCTCATCGGACTTCCGGCTTCCTTATAACCGATCACTGCTGCTACAGTTCCATTCGCGAGCATTTCTTTAACGTGATTTCTTAGTTCATCCATTAACTGCCTCCGCTTTATTCACTTCCTGTTTAAGTCCGTTTACTACCGCAGTGAATTCCGAATTTAATTCTTTATATCCTTTAAAAGGTCCGAGTTCCCTTACGTCATTCACAACTTTCGATACAACGTCAACGAATTTTTTTCCTTCCGATGCCGATACCCAGGAGAACTGCAGGCGGTTTTTATCAATGCCAAGATACTCCAAAAGCTGATGAAACATTGTCCACCTTCTTCTGGCGTGGAAATTTCCCGCGTTATAATGGCAGTCGCCCGGATGGCATCCGGAAATCAGCACTCCATCGGCTCCGCGCTCAAATGCCTTGATAATAAATACAGGGTCTATTCCGCCCGAGCACATAACTCTAATCATTTTCATGTTTGCCGGGTATTTCAGTCTCGACGTTCCCGCAAGGTCAGCGCCCGTATATGTGCACCAGTTGCACACAAAAGCAACTACCTTTGGTTCCCATTTTTCTTCAGTCATAATTCTATAATTTTTATTCCTCTAATCTTTTATTATAGCGCGGCAATCTGTGCGAATATCTGTTCATTCGTAAATCCCATAAGTTCAACCGATTTCGAAGGACACGTTGCCGTACAGGTTCCGCATCCCTGACATAATCCGTCATTCACGTAAGCTACTTCTTTAATCACTACACCGTTTCTGTCTTTTATTTCGCGTACTTCTATCGCGCTATACGGACAGACTTTCCGGCAGTAGAAACAGCCTCCGCAAAGAAGTTCGTTCACTCGTGCAACAACCGGTTCGCGTTCCAGCATATCAGAACCAAACAGCACCATCGTTTTTGCCGCCGCCGCCGAAGCCATTGCCACTGATTCCGGAATATCTTTTGGCGACTGACAGGCGCCCGCAAGAAATATGCCGCCCGTTGTACTTTCAATAGGACGAAGTTTCGGGTGGGCTTCGTTAAAGAATCCGTATTTATCATACGGTATTCCTACTGTCTGCGCTAAAGTTGAAGCATTTTCCTGGGCAATCATTGCAGTTGCAAGAACTACCATATCAGCTTCGATTTCTACAGGCATTCCCGCAATCGTATCCTCGCCCTTTACAATATATTTTCCGTTTTGCTCATAAACCTTCGACACTCTGCCTCTTACATATTTAACACCGTCCTCTTCGATAGCCCGCCTGACAAACTCTTCATACATCTTTCCGCCAGAGCGTATATCCATATAGAATACGTATGCTTCACCGTCGTGAACTTTATGTTTGTAAAGCATGGCATGCTTTGCAGTGTACATACAGCAAATCTTACTGCAATAACTAAATCCCTTTGAATCGTCACGCGAGCCAACGCATTGAATAAACACAACTTTCTTTGGTTCTTTTCCGTCCGATGGGCGTTTGAATTCTCCCGAAGTCGGTCCCGAGGCACTCGCAATACGCTCGAACTGCAGTCCGTCTATAACATCCTTGTATTTCCCGTAACCGTATTCGCCGTATCCTTTAATGAAACTGTCATCCGGCTTTTTACTTATATCGTAAAGCTTGTATCCTGTTGCCATTATAATTGCACCGATTTCTTCCGTCACGAGTTTGTCCTGCTGGTCAAACATTATGGCTTCACGTCCGCATACTTTTACGCACACTCCACACTTGCCGTTTTTGTAGTACGTGCACACAGTTTCGTCAATCACCGGGATATTCGGTACTGCCTGCGGGAACGGAACATAAACCGCCGGACGGTAAGCCATGCCTTCTTCAAATGAATTGAACGCTTTTTTCCTTATCGGGCATTTTGTTATGCAAAGTCCGCATCCCGTGCATTTACTCGCGTCTATGTGGCGCGCTTTTTGCCTGATAGTAACGTGGAAGTTGCCGATGAACCCTTCAACTTTCTCGACTTCCGAATACGTCATAAGTTTAATCTTCGGGTGCTGATAGACTTCAACCATACGCGGAGTGAGAATGCACTGCGAGCAGTCGAGTGTGGGAAATGTCTCCGAAAGCTGGCTCATGTGACCGCCTATAGACGGTTCTTTTTCAACTAATACAACTTCATATCCCGCATTCGCCACGTCAAGCGCCGCCTGTATTCCCGCGATACCACCGCCGATAACAAGAGTGCGTTTTGTAACTGGAACCTTAATTGTTGCAAGCGGCTGGTTACGTTTTACTTTTTCAACCGCCATGCGTGTAAGGTCAATTGCTTTCTGTGTCGCTTCTTCAATATCGTCGTGTACCCATGATACGTGTTCGCGAAGATTTGCCATTTCGCAAAGGAACGGGTTTATTCCCGCGTCAAGAGCCGCTTTGCGGAATGTCTTCTCGTGCATGTGAGGCGAGCAGGAGCCGACTACGATCGCGTCCAGCCCTTTTTCCCGTATAGCATCCTTTATCATATTCTGCCCCGGGTCTGAGCACATATACTTATAGTCAACAGAGTGGACAACTCCGGGGAACCATTCTGCTGCCTTTGATACTCTCGGGCAGTCAACCGTTCTTCCTATGTTTTCGCCGCAATGGCAAATAAAAACTCCGATTTTCATATTCTATACTCCGTATTTTTTCTCTTTGGAATCTCTTTTTTAACTTTTAACATTGAACTTCTAACACTAAGTTACGCAGTTTCTTTTTTCAATTCAAACTTTACCGTATGCAAATTTATTCCCAGTTCTTTCTCGTCCATGCCAAGCGCAAGCCCTATCAGCTCGGTTAAATACAGCACTGGAATTTCTTTGTGTTCCGGATATTCTTTCTTTATAGCTTTTTGCCGCATATCGAGGTTTGTATGGCACATAGGGCAGGCGACTACCATAACGTTAGCTCCGTGCGCAACGGCATCGTCAAGAATTTTCTTCGAAAGGTCAACAACAATGTCTTTCCGCGCTATTGAATGCGCTGCGCCGCAGCATTCAACCTTGAAATTCCATTCGACGGGTTTTGCGCCTGTAAGTTTAATCAGTTCTTCCATTGATGTCGGCTGTTCGGCATCGTCAAAATGTGTAATGTCCGACGGTCTGAGAAGCAGGCATCCGTAATAACAAGCCGCATTAAGTTCCTTAAGGTCTTTAACAACCGCCTGTTTTACTTTATCGGCGCCTATCTTCGTAAAAAGCTCAACAATATTCATTACCTGTACGGGGTTCTCAATTTTGCTGTCCAGTATCGCTTCTATTTCTTTCTTCAGCTCAGGATGAATCTGCGTTTCGTGCTGTGATACGATAAGCCTGTTATAACAAGCCGCGCACGGAGCTACCATCTCCGTTAAACCCTGTTTTTCGGCTTGCACAATATTCCTCATTGCCAGGGCATTTGCAAGCGTGTGGTTTGTTACGTGGGCTGATGTAGCCCCGCAACAGTTCCAGTCGTCAACATCTGTTAATTCTGTTCCGAGTTTTTCTGCTACACTGCGCAGAGAGAGGTCGTACTCTCTTGCCGTTCCGGTCTGCGAGCATCCGGGAAAATATCCTGCCTTCAAATTATTCTCCATGAAAGAACTTTTTTAAAGTTCCGTAAAGTTGTCATTCCATTGTCATCCTGCCGCATCCGTTGTCATCCTGCACTGCCCCTTGTCCCTTGTCCCTTGTCCCGAACTTGTTTCGGGATTGTTTCGGGATTGTTTCAGGATTACTCCTGGATTATTCCGGGATTATTTCAGGATTTAAGCTGGAATCAAAAATTTATTTTTTAGTTTGCTTTTTTTCTGCTGTTTTAATAAAAATATCTTTAACTGCTTTTCTGCCTTTTATCACGTGCGGAAGTAATTTAAGCTTTCCCTTCATTATCATCCCGGGCGCCGAGTCAACATCATCAAAAAGATGCATTGTCTTTAGTTTATATTCCGCCACCAGCCCGACTTCATAAGCCCTGCCGAAATTTTCAATCTGATGAAGAAAGGCTTTATGAAATTTCAAAATGTCCTGCTCTTTTACCTTAACTCCTTTTTCAAGCGCAAGTTCGCGGACGGCATCCATAAATTTTGCAAGGTCAAACTCCTGCGGACAGCGCGTTGAACATGTCTGGCATCCTGCGCAAAGCCATGGTGTTGATGATTTCAGGGCTTCTTCGTAAAATCCGAGCTGTATAAACCGCACGATTTTATTCGGAGCAACGTCCATATAATATCTGACCGGGCATCCTGCCGAACACTTTCCGCACTGATAACACAGACTTACATCCTGAAAAGTTTTTTCCGCTATTTCATCTGCTATGGTACTGGCGTGAGTACTGGTATGAGTAGTCATCTTTTTAATAATTTAATGACAAAAGGATAATAAATGCATCGTATTGGTAAGAAATTTATAACTTTTATTTGCACTGCAAAACTTTTAGCAAGCAACATTGTAATCCGTTCTCTGTATCTTAATCTTGTTCGGCTTATCGTTTACTTTTCCCAAATCAATAAAACGTTCTTCTTTCGGGTCGCAAATACATAAACCATAAATGTTTTATATATAAAATTACACAGAATAATAAATTAGTTCAATGGAAAATTATTAATCGGTTGTTTAATTTTAATAACGCTTTTTATGTATTGCTTTTAATTTATTTTAATAGTTAACTCCGCAGTTTTCTTATGTGCATTTTATTGCTGTAAAAAAATGCGTATTTTCCACAAATTAATTTACGGATATATGTCCAATAAAAGTTCTGCAATGGAACTATTTTTCGCTAAATTCAGGGAAAATACTATAGGCAATAACCTTCTTTACAGAACTCCATACGGTGAAAAACGAATGATTTACGCCGACTGGGTAGGGAGCGGGCGTCTTTACCGCCCGATCGAGGATATTGTCGTTAATACTATCGGACCCTATTTGGCGAATACGCATACAGAAACGAGTGAGACCGGCACATTAATGACAAATGCCTATCACCTTGCGCAGAAAAAAATCAAACAGCACGTTAACGCCGGTAAAAAAGACGTAATTATTACTGCCGGATCCGGTATGACGGCTGTTATTAATAAGTTTCAGAGGATACTCGGTTTAAAATCCGGTCCGCGCCAATATGCCGGGCAGGTTTTAACAAATGCAGAGCGCCCCGTTGTTTTCATTACTCACATGGAGCACCACTCAAACCAAACTTCATGGTATGAAACAGTTGCGGAGGTTGTTGTTATACAACCTGACAGCAGGCTTCTCGTTGACCTCAATGACCTCGAAGAAAAACTAAAGCTATATAAGGACAGAAAAACTATATTCGGCTCTTTCAGCGCCTGCTCAAATGTCACCGGCATACAGCCTCCTTATTTC
This sequence comes from Ignavibacteriota bacterium, assembly GCA_026390755.1. Lineage (GTDB taxonomy): Bacteria > Bacteroidota > Ignavibacteria > Tepidaquicellales > Tepidaquicellaceae > JAPLFI01. Next base: position 8,329 of record JAPLFI010000052.1, on the reverse strand, counting down.
GAGATGGCAAAGCTTATACATAAATACGGCGGGTATTGTTTTATTGATTTTGCCGCCTCTGCTCCGTATGTCAGCATTGATATGCATCCTGCCGACGAAGAGGCACGGCTTGACGCAGTTATGTTCTCGCCGCATAAGTTTCTCGGCGGACCGGGAACATCAGGGGTTCTGGTCTTTAATTCTGAACTTTATCTCAATTACAGTCCTGACCAGCCTGGCGGCGGAACAGTCGCGTGGACAAATCCATGGGGAGAATATAAATACTTCGATGATATTGAAGCGCGTGAAGACGGCGGAACCCCCGGGTTTATTCAGGCTATACGCACGGCGCTGTGTATAGAGTTAAAAAACCAAATGGGCACTGAGAATATAAGGGCGCGCGAGGAAGAGCTTGTAGGGCGCGCACTCGCTGGACTGAATAAAATTCCGAATCTTCACATTCTTGCTGATAACGTTACGGAAAGGCTCGGAATAATTTCTTTTTATCTGGATAAAGTCCACTACAATTTAATTGTGCGTTTATTAAGCGACCGTTACGGAATACAGGTTCGGGGCGGGTGTGCCTGCGCCGGCACGTACGGGCATTACCTGCTTCGTGTTGATCATTGTACTTCTAAAAAAATTACCGACCTTATTGACATCGGAGACCTTTCTGAAAAACCCGGATGGGTAAGGCTTTCTCTGCATCCGACCATGACAGACGAAGACCTCGGATTAGTATTAAACGCGATTAGCGAAATCAGTATTAACCACGCTGAGTGGGTTAAAGATTATGTTTACAATAATCACACAAATGAATTTCATCACAAGGAGGTACTTTTTTCGGGTAAGAAATTCTCTCCTGATGTAAACGACTGGTTTAAATTTTAGTCTGATATCAGTTCTTTTGCCGTTTTAAGCGACGATGCCGTTACCTTTTCACTGCTTAACAGGCGCGCGACTTCGTTTATTTTTTCCTCTTCCGATAGTTTTTTAATCTCGGCAACCGTTTCTTTTCCGGCATCTTTTTTGCTCACATAAAAATGGTTATTGCTCATTGCCGCTATCTGCGGCAGGTGTGTAATTGAAATTATCTGGTGTGTTGAGGAAAGCTCTTTTAAAAGCTTTCCAACCTTCCCTGCTATTCTTCCGCTGATACCGGCATCTATCTCGTCAAACACAAGCACAGGTACGTTATCTTTTTCGGAAAGGGATGCTTTTATTGCCAGCATAATTCTGGATATTTCTCCGCCTGAAGCCGCTTTTCTGAGCGGGGCATATTCTCCTCCTTTGTTGGTCACAATAAGAAATTCAACATCATCTGTTCCGTCCCCGGAAATATAAATGTTTTTTGTTCCGCTTTTATAAATAAAATATCCGGTTTCCTCTTTTTCGTAGTTCCTGATTCCGGCTTTAAACTGTGCCGATTCTAATCCGACCTCTTTTAAATACGCGTTGACTTTTTTTTCAATTTCTTTGACTGCTGTTTTTCTTTCTGCTGATAATATTCGTGCGGTTTCAATCAGCTTTGCTTTTGATTCTTCTGCGTTTTTTTGGATTTTCTCTGTCTCAAAATCAAAATTTTCAGTGAAATCAAGTTCTTTTGCAAGGTCAAAGGATTTATTTATAAGTTCCGATACTGTTAAACGGTACTTCTTTTTTAAAAAGCTCAGAGCGCCAAGCCTGTCTCTTATCTGCTCAATTCTTAACGGGTCAAAGTTCAGATCGTTTGCATAATCGCGTAATTCCTCAGCCGCTTCTTTTACGGACACGTATGCAGATTCAAGTATTTTCGCAATTTTTTCAAGCCCTGAATCATATTTTGAAATCTTTTTTAATTCTTTAACCGATGCGCGCAGTTCGCCTGCGGCATTTACGTCACTTTCATAAAGAAGCTTTATACAACTGTTTAAACCTGTTGAAATTTCTTCAACATTCTCCATCTTTGTCAGTTCGTTTTCAAGCTCTTCCTCTTCGTTTGGCTGAGGGTTAACGTCGTTTATTTCTTTTAACTGAAATTGTATAAAATTTTTCTTTTCAAGGAGAGATTCTTTTTTATTAATAAGTTCTTCTAATTCGAATACAATATTTTTGTATATCTCATAACTCTTTTTGAAAGAGACCGCTCGTTTATCATCCTTTATAAATTTATCCAGTATATCAATGTGTGTTTCTTTTTTTAAAAGCGACTGATGTTCGTTCTGCGAGTGAATATCAATTATCAGATCACCGAACTCTTTAAGATCGTTTATTGAAACCGGAGTGTCGTTAATAAAAGCCCTTGTTGTTCCGCGCTGAGTTAATTCCCGCCTTGCGATAACTGTCAGAACTTTTTTTTGTTCCGTTACTTCAGTTTCAAGCTCATGCTGGCTCAGGAATCGGCTTACAGAACTGTTTTTGTTAAACTCAAAATGACCCTCAATTACTAATTTATCATTCTTAATAACGGAATAATCTGCTCTTTCCCCGAGAATTAAACCGAGTGCGTCAAGTATTATTGTTTTACCTGCACCTGTTTCTCCTGTGAGTATATTTAACCCTGCGGTGAATTCAAGCTCTGCTTCCTTTATTATTAAATAATTTTTTATGTAAAGTTTTTTTAACAATCTATATATCTTTAATATATATATATAAACAGTAGAAAGAGTAGAGATGTTAATACTGTTAATAAGTAATTAAACATACTGTATAACGAAAGAATTTCAGCATTCCATACATTTTTTCCTGTGATAACTTGTTTATAAGTATTTTCGGTTTGTCAGTATCTTTTATCTATTCTGCGTATCTTGAGCGATATCCCGAAAAAGTTGTTAATAAATTAACAACACTAACATTAAATAAAGAAGTTATTAACATCGCAAAAAAGGTCTTATCTGTCCGCGTATTTATTAAATCAGAGCCTGGCAAGAGCTTCTTTTACGTCACTAATGATATTATGAAGCTCTTTATCTTTCTTTAAATTATTTTTTATGAGATTGTGCGCATACAGAACAGTTGCGTGATCTTTGCCGCCAAAGTTAAGTCCGATAGATTCAAGTGTGTAGTTTGTCATCTCTTTTGCAAGATACATCGCCACCTGCCTTGCAAAAGCAATTTCCTTTGTGCGCTTGCGCGAAAGAATTTGGTTCTCGGATATCTTAAAGTGCTCAGAAACGGCAAGAATAATATTTTCAATTGAAACGCTCCGGGATTTTTTTACAGTTCCTATAACCCTCTGTACAACACGCTCGGCAACATCAAGTGTTATAACCCCTCTGTTATTAAAAGTACTTTCAGCAATTATACCTATTAAACATCCCTCAATCGTACGTATTGAATCTTTTACGTTGCTGGCGATAAAATGGATAACGTCTTCTGATATATCAACCTTTTCGTTATTCATTTTTTTCTGAATAATCGCAACCCGCATTTCCCAGCTTGGAGCCTGTATATCAACAGTCATACCACATTGAAAACGGGATATCAGACGCTCTTCAATGCTTTTAAGCTGATTAATCGGTTTATCGCTTGAAAAGATAATATGTTTTTTATTGTTGTAAAGTGTGTTGAATATCTGATACATGAAATCCTGCGTACCGGGTTTGCCTTCAAGATTCTGAATGTCGTCAAGTATAAGCACGTCAAGTGATTTATAAAAAGAGTCAAGTTTTTTAATACCGTCCTTATCGCCGGAAAAGTCTATCTTATTCCGTGCCATATTTGTTGTGAACTGCGTTGTGAAATCGGGAGTTGTTGAATAATAAACCCTTTTTTCGGGAAACCTTTTCAGTACCTCGTTACCGATTGCCTGAACGAGATGAGTTTTCCCCAGCCCCACGCCCCCGTAAACTAAAAACGGATTATTAGAATGTCCCGGTTTATTTGCGATTGAGTAAGCAACGGCAACGGCGAGATCGTTACTATCGCCGCTGATAAAATTATCAAAAGTATGTTTCGGGACCAGGTTAGACGAAAAACTTTCATTATCGTGTTTTATAAGAACCCTGTGAGGATAGGAGCCGGCAAATTTACTGTTGCTTCCGTAAGGATAACGAAACTCCAGAAGGTTTGTGTTTTCTGAGTCGTGTTCCCGCTCATCTTCTCCGTCAGTAGAATCAAAAAAACACTCCCGGGCGACTTCGTAATTTAGTTTTCCGTTCTCCCCCAGTAAACCGCTTTCGAGGATAGACGAAATTTGCGTATTATACCTTTTCTCGATCATTCCGTAATAGTCTTTACTTGGCACGCTGATTATCAGAGTGTTGTTTTCAAAACTTTTTGGAGTTAATACGGAAAACCAGGTATTTATTTCTGCCGGTTTCAGGTTTTGCGCGAGAAGGTTTAAAAACCTTTCCCATATTTCTTTCGCAGCATCATACGTTGGCGCATTAACTGCCTCTTTAGTATTACCTTTTTCGTGTAACGGTAATGAATCTGTAAAACTGGTTTCCACGATAACAAATTATAAAATTATTAACAAAGCAAACTTACTTAATCTTTTACTTTAAGTGTTCCATAAGCGATGAAATAAAAAAAGCACTCCGGGCGCGCACTTCTTAACAAGGGTTTGCGAGCCCTAACTATCTTATATATATGCGGGTTAATAATATCCCCCGGAATTATTAACAACAGTTGTTAATAATGTTGATTTCTTAACGCGGTTTGTGTTTCTGTCTGTAATCGCGGCTTAAGTTATTAACAAAATATTAACACGAAATTTTGTTTTTATCAACCACATAATATTAATCATATCTAACCATTTTGTCAAGTTTGAAAAACTGTTTTCCATATAAAATTTTTTATAGACTTGCATTAGCAAAACTTCTTTATATACGGAATATATTTTTTAACCTTTTTCCTTTATACTTGTTTGATTAATTTTATCTTTGTGAAAACACAGAAGAGTTTTTTCAGAACAATTACACAAAAAACACACCCGCCCGGGGAGGGGCGGACAATAGTTGAAAAGCAATGAGTATATAAAATTTGTTTTTTCAAGGATAGAAAATGATTTTCGCGTATATGAAACGAACGAAGAACTTCGGGCAATAATGATTGTTCTTAAGACATTCCGTAATTCGGGCAATGTCATGCGGGATATTTATCTTCTCTCGTGCGTGAAGAAATTTCGCCAGCTTAGCGCATATCTTCTTTTTGTGATTAAAAAAGCCGAAGAAGGAAAAATCAGCTTTGAAAACCTGCTTGAAAATCTTGATTTGGATAAAGAGTATATTGAATCTCAGCTATTGACGTATTTTAATATTTACCCGGATCCCCCAAAAAGCTCTTCTGTTGAAATTATAAACGAGGACAAAAGAAAGAAAGAAACAGCAGAGCTTTCTAAAAAAGTTCTGCCGGAACAGTTTACGCGCAAGCAGAGCTTTTTACCGGAAGAACTTTTTCCCGCAAAAGAAGGAAAAAGCGGTGAAGAAAACAGAAAAGAATACACTATATCCGGACAGAACTTTTTCGTTGAAGAGCTTGAGGAGGAGATAGTTGCCGAAGAGTTCAGTGAATCAGATATGCTGGAAGAATATGATTTATCTTCGGGCGGAAAATATCTTGAGCTGGTTCCGGGTTATCAGGAGGAAAACGATGCCCCGTATTCGTTAGAAAATTTTAGCGGAGAAAAACCGAAGATTTCAAAAACAGATTCAGAAGAAACAAAAAAAAGTTCTGCAACCCGGGAAGAACTTTTAAAGCAAGAAGAACTTTTAAAGCAAGAAGAACTTTTAAAGCAAGAAGAACTTTTAAAGCAAGAAGAACTTTTAAAGCAAGAAGAACTTTTAAAGCAAGAAGAACTTTTAAAGGAAAAAGAACTTTTAAAGGAAAAAGAACTTTTAAAAAGTTCCTCTAAAGAGAGTGCAGAAAAAATCTCTTCAGAAGATTCCACGGATAATTCTTCTTCCGGCGTTAATAAGGGCGACGTCTTTAGCCTTCCCGTTCCGATTAACGAAGAACTTTTTACGGCAGGCGAAATAAACGTGCAGGAAAAAGAATTTTTCAAAGAAGGCACAGAAGAAGAGCTTTTAATAAGTTCTTCGGAAATAGATATAAAAACGGAAAAACTTATAACAGAGAAAATACGGCAGGATCTCTTCGCCGGAGATGAAGCAGAAAAAAGTTCTGCGCCGGACAGTTCAGAGGAAAAAGATGTTAATATGGAGGTTTCTGAGAAGAACTTTTATCAGGAAGAAGAATCTGCCGAACAACAAAAAATTCTGCCGGAAACCTCTACCGGGTTTTCAGTTATTGAAGAAAGCAATTCGGTTTATATGAAATATGAATTAGAACTTTTCATGTGCAATAAATTATTGAACCGGGATCTGGAAAAACTTCTCTACTATTCCGAAAGTCTTTCTTCAAAAGACGAGAAGAGCGGAGAAATGTTTACGGAAAAACAGCAGGGCGAAGAACGGCGGAGCATCTATAAGTCCGGCGAAGAACTTTTTTTATTATATGAAAATATAATCGAAAACAGCCGGTATATGGCAGGATACTCTGCGGAGATGTCTTTTGAAATAATAACGTCCATATATTCAACGATACAAAAAGCATTTGAAACTAAACAATCGGATTCAGAGTTTATAATTACAGCCGAAAAAATATCTTTGTTCCTCGAAGGAATTTGCATAATCGAAAGCCTCATAAAAGGCGATGAATCTGAAGGTATTGCCGGTGCAGAACTTTTTACGGATAAGTTCTTTAAGAAGCTTGAATTATACCGGCACTCTCTGGAAAACAGAGAAATGGAAAAAGCGAAAGCCGAAAAAGAAAACAAACAAAAAGAAGAATTCAGCGAGCATTTAAAACGGAAATTCCCGGACACAAATCAGAGGGAAAAACTGCGTGTTTTGCACGCCCATATACTGGAGGTTGAAAAGATTTTCATATCGCTCGGGGAAATTAAGGGAGAGTATCAGGCATACGAAGCTTTGCGGCGGCTTTCCGCAACATTTTCGCATTTTAAAGAGATTGTTGGTATAGCAAATTCGCTTGAAATGTTTCGCATGGCTCAACTCGCCGAGGCAAGCTATATATTCATCAAATTTATGCGAAACTATCGCGTGAACCCCTTTGAAACCGAAAACGACGTTGATGAAGTTTTAAAATATCTTGTCGATAGTTTTAAAAGAGTATTTCTTGATAAACCGGTTAAAGACATTGATTTATTTTTAACATATCTGAATGACCCGGTGAAAATAATTTCACACAAAAATAATTAAATAATCTATGAATTACGCAATAATTATGGCAGGCGGAGTCGGAACACGTTTTTGGCCAAAGGGAATAGCAAAACTCCCCAAACAATATCTGAAGATTCAGAATGATACGGACTCTATGATACAGCAGACATTTAAACGCCTTGAAGGCGTAATTCCGCCCGAAAATATTTTTGTTGTAACGAATATTGCCTATAAAGGTTTAACCAAGAAACATCTTCCTAAGATACCCGAAGAAAATATTATATGCGAACCGTTCGGCAGAAACACGGCGCCCTGTATCGGCTTGGCATGTCTGTATATAAAACAATTTAATAAGAGCGCTAATGTTCTTGTTATTCCGTCAGACCATATTATAAAAAATGTTGACGAGTTCAGAGATGTTGTTAAGTGCGGACTTAAGTTCTCCCGCGATTACGGAGGGATAGTGACACTCGGCATAAGCCCGACAAAACCAGAAACTGGATATGGCTATATACAGTTTGATACTGAAGGGTTTACGGAAATAAATCTTAATGATACCGAAAAAAGTTCTGCTGACACAGAACTATTTCCGGAAAGCGAAATACATGAAAAAGTTTACAAGGTAAAAACGTTTGCGGAAAAACCAAATATTGAAACGGCGAAGGCATTTATTGAAAGCGGCGACTTCTTATGGAACAGCGGTATGTTTATATTTCGTGTTGATGCGATGCTGGAAGAAATAAAAACAAATATCCCTGATCTTTACGACTCCCTTAATAAACTCGAGAAGAGCCTTATGTCAAAAGATTTTGAAAAGGAACTGGAGAGAATTTACGGGCAGATAAAAGGAATTTCTATTGACTACGGAGTTATGGAAAAATCGAGAAATGTTCACACTATCCGGAGCTATTTTGACTGGAGCGACCTCGGGTCCTGGGATGAAATATATAACTTCAAGGAAAAAGATGCAGACGGAAATGTTAAGCAAGGAAAGGTTCTCACAATAAATTCAAAAAACTGTCTTATTATTAATGACCAGAGAATATCGGCGCTTGTGGGGGTTGAAGATCTTCTTGTGATTGATACGGATAACGGCTTGTTGATTTGCAAGCGGGGCGAATCACAAAACGTAAAAGAAGTGGTTGATTATCTGCGGCGCAAGGGATTGGATCAATACCTGTAAC
>JAPLFI010000317.1 GCA_026390755.1 Ignavibacteriota bacterium | reverse complement strand
TAATATACCGGAGACGATAAGACAATTCTTCCAGATCGGATGGAAGTCATTTCCGCTTGTAAGTGTAACAGGTACAATTATCGGTTTAACACTGGCTCTTCAGTTAAAACCCGTTCTTTCAACATTCGGCGCCGAATCGCTGATACCGTCAACGCTCGCTATATCAATCATCAGAGAAATCGGACCGGTGATAATTGCATTAATCTGCGCCGGAAAGATGGGCTCAGGAATCGGAGCGGAGCTCGGCTCTATGAAAGTGACGGAACAGATTGCCGCAATGGAAGTATCGGCAACGTATCCTTTGAAATATCTCGTTTCTACGAGGGTAATAGCCACGACTCTGATGGTACCCCTGCTGATAATATACGCCGATGCTCTGGCACTGCTGGGGGGATTTATTGCCGTTAATGTTATTGGTGATATGAGTCTTCAGTTGTATTATCTCAGTATATTTTCATCCCTGTCGTTTGCCGATGTTCTGCCGGCAACCGTAAAAACGTTTTTCTTTGGTTTTATTATTGGTATCGTCGGCTGTTATAAAGGTTATAACTGCAGCCGCGGAACCGAAAGCGTGGGAGTAGCGGCTAACAGCGCAGTGGTACTGGCATCACTGCTGATTATTGTCACTGATTTGATAATGGTTCAGATTTCAACATTATTATTCTGAGTTTGAATAAAAGGAAAAATATTGCGCTCGATGTAATAAATGTTTCCAAATCTTTCGGAAGCACAACAATTCTCAAGAGCATAAGTTTTGAAGCGGTAAGAGGAGAAACGGTTGTGCTTCTCGGGAAATCCGGCACGGGTAAATCTGTTATATTGCAATGCATCGTAGGTTTACTGACACCGGATTCCGGCGATATATTTATATTAGGGCAAAATATTCCTCAGCTTGATTATGACGCCCTGCAGGAAATACGGAAGAAGATAGGATTTTTATTTCAGAGCGGCGCTTTATATGACTCTATGTCGGTCAGGGATAATCTCGAGTTTCCGCTGAGAAGGCACGAAATTCTTACCGAGAAGGAAATTGAAGACAGAGTTAAGCAATGCCTGGATGACGTGGGACTTCTGAGCTCTATTGATAAAATGCCGTCGGAACTTTCGGGCGGAATGAGAAAGCGTGTTGGACTCGCACGGACGATAATACTGAAACCGGAAGTTATTTTATATGATGAGCCGACTACGGGACTTGACCCCGCAACATCGAGGGAGATAAGCAGGCTCATAATAAAGATGCAGGAAAAGCTGAAAGTGTCATCACTGATAGTAACTCATGATATGGAGTGCGTTAAGATGACGGCAAACAAAGTGCTCGTACTGAAAGACGGCACAATCTGCGCTTCGGGTGCGTACGCGGAAATATCAGAATCACAGGATGAATTTGTTAAATCATTTTTTGAATAGTTATGCAAAAAAGTAAATCACAGAAGATTATTACCGCCGTTTTTATTATTGGCGGCTTGAGTATTTTTATGCTGTCCATTTTCGTTATCGGCAGTAAGCAAAACATGTTCAGTTCTACATTCAAACTGAATTCCGTTTTTGCAAATGTGGGCGGACTGAGTGAAGGCAGTTCAATCAGTTTTGCGGGAATTAAAGTAGGTACGGTCGAGAAATTACGGATAAAATCGGGGAGCGAAGTTCTTGTTGAAATGAGCCTCGACAAAAAAGTTTACGATTTCGTTAAAAAGGATTCTAAAGTGTCAATTATTTCCGAAGGGCTTGTCGGGAATAAGATAATTGAAATATCGGCTGGTACTGCATCGGCTCAAAGCGTCCAGGACGGTGATATGCTTGAATCCGTCAAACCGGTTTCTATGGAAGATATAATGCAGAATCTGAAATCAATAACCGATAATGCAATTGTTATATCAAAAGACATCTCGTCTATTATGGATAAGGTTGATAAAGGCGAGGGCACCATGGGTCAGCTTATCAATAACAGCAGTCTTTATGATAATATAGATTCAACTTTCATCAGCATCGGCAGAAGCAGCAGCAATATCAATAAAGTTGTACTGTCATTAAGCGGTACGATTAATGCGGTCACGGGAAGCATAAATAGTCTGACCGTTGATGTTAAACGCGTGACCGATAATCTTGCGGATATAACCGATAAAATGAACTCGAGTAAAAGCATTGTGGGAACGCTGTTACTTGATACGGTATTCGCTAATAATCTGAAGGAAGTAATTCAGAACGCGCAGGTAACAACAAAATATCTGGAGCAGGGCGCGCTCGGGCTGTCAGAGAATATGGAAGCTCTCAAACATAACTTCCTGTTCAAAGGGTATTTTGAGGATATCGGTTATTGGGAAAAAGATGACGTCGAATATAAGTTAGAGCTGAGGCAAAAAGAAATGAAACTCAAGATGGATGAGCTTAGAATACTGGATAAGAGACTGGAAGATATGAAGAAAACGATTGAGCAAAAAGAAAAGGAAGTGAATCAGAATAAATAAATATGCTCCGGTATAAAATTCCATTTTATATTTTCGTTTTTATCACTGCGGCATTTTTTTTGACGGGGTGTACGTCTTCAAAGAGCGATAAAGATGAAGCGGATACGGTTTCAGTAAATAATTACGAAATAACGGAGCAGACCGGTACGGAAACCGGCGATGCAATATTCAAAGTTGCTTTTGAAGAACAGCAAAATGAAATGTATCAGATAGACGCGGATTCAACCACGTTATACTGGCTTAACGATAAAGTTGTTCACTTTTCAAGGACGACAAAATGTAACATATTCGCGCTCAATACCATACACAAAGCCGGATTTATGACTCCCGATGTCAACACACTTTCCCGTGACCTTTTCGACGATTCACTGTTTACCGATATAATGCCGGTTATCGAAATCAATGACCCTGACGATTTACGCAAAGGCGACCTTATAGTATGGCGAAACCACGTAATAATTTTCGAAAAACCGGTTTATCGGAAAAACACGGTTTCCGTATATGCGATATGGGCGGGGACATCTCAGAAAGACAACGGCACAACTATACTGAACAACGTTATATACGGAAAGTATCCCCTTAAAGGCGAATTTGTTGTCAGAAGACCGGTCAAACGAAAGAAAAACTGAAAATCAGGATTTTCCCTGTTTCGAAATATATTGCTTTTTACTCTTTTAATTATTTCTATATATCTTTATATTAAGTAATATTTTGTAAATTAATTAAAAGGAGATAAAACAAAATGCCAACACAAGCAGAAGTAGAAGTAAGAGTAAAACAGGCAATAGTTGATAAATTAGGCGTTGAAGAATCAAAAGTTACCAGTGATGCTTCGTTCATCAATGATTTAGGAGCTGATTCACTTGACACGGTTGAACTCGTAATGAAATTTGAAGAAGAATTCGACATAAAAATTCCCGATGAAGACGCCGAAAAAATCACTAAAGTAAATGATGCCGTCGGTTACATCATGTCAAAAATAGGAAACTAATATAATTTTCAAATGAAAAGAAGAGTTGTCGTAACAGGATTAGGCGCTTTAACCCCGATAGGGTTAACGACTCAGGACTTCTGGTCAGCCCTGATAGAAGGAAAAAGCGGTGTTGATTTTATTACGTATTTCGATACGGCGGAATTCAACACAAAATTTGCTGCCGAGTTAAAGGGTTTCAACCCTTTGAATTATATGGACAGAAAACTCGCTCAGAGAGTTGACCCGTTCACTCAATATGCGATGGTGGCTTCGGATATGGCTATTGAGGATGCAGGTTTGAATCTGGACAGTATTGATAAGGACAGAGTCGGAGTTATTTTCGGCTCGGGTATAGGCGGCATGTGGACTTATCATAACCAACAGCAAATACTTTATAACCGCGGCGGCAATCCCGACAGAATAAGCCCGTTCTTTATTCCGATGCTTATAGCCGATATAGCCGCGGGCAGGATTTCGATGAAATATAAATTCCGCGGTCCTAATTACGCAACTACTTCAGCCTGCGCTACATCAGCCAATTCAATTATTGACTCCGTTATGATTATAGAAAGAGGCGATGCCGATATGATGATAACCGGAGGCTCAGAGGCAGTGATATGCCCCATGGGTATAGGCGGATTTAATGCAATGAAAGCTATTTCAACAAGAAACGATGCGCCTCAGAAAGCATCCAGACCGTTCGATAAAAACCGCGACGGTTTCGTAATGGGTGAAGGCGGCGGGGCACTTGTACTTGAGACACTTGAAAATGCCGTCTCACGTGGCGCCCGGATATACGCTGAAATAGCGGGCTTCGGAATGACTGCAGACGCCCATCATATTACTGATCCGGCTCCTAACGGCGAAGGCGTAGCAAGGGCAATGCGAATCGCTATTGCGGATTCAAATCTGAAACCGAATGATATAGATGTTATAAATGCGCACGGTACTTCAACTCCTCCCAACGACAGGAATGAAACTGCGGCTATTAAAACCGTATTCGGTGAACATGCTTACAATCTCGCCGTGCATTCTATCAAATCTATGGTCGGGCATACACTCGGAGCCGCCGGGGTAATTGAAGCAATTGCCGCTATACTGACTATAAAGAACGGCATCGTACCTCCGACGATTAACTATGAAACAAAGGACGAAAACTGTGACCTTGATTATGTACCTAATACTGCGAGAAAAATGAATGTGAATACTGTGTTATCAGACAATTCCGGTTTCGGAGGTCATAATACGGCAATAGTTTTCAAAAAATTCGAAGTGTAATTTTGCAGAAACTGCCCAACGCGCCTTATCTATATGTTTAAAACATTCAGTAAGTTACGATACCTGTTCCCTTTTCTGAAAAAGGAACAGAAAACTGAAGAGAGTTTATCAAAAGCAATAAGAAAAATTGACTTCGATAAATTTCAGTCGGCAATTCACCATAAAATAATTAACAGGAATTATTTTATCACGGCTCTGACCCACAGGTCTTTTCTTAAAATCAGAAAAGATTCTCCCAAGCTTAACCTTATTTCAAATGAAAGGCTTGAATTCCTTGGTGACGCCGTACTTGATTTGATTGTTGCCGAATTCCTGTACAGGAACTTCCCTCTCAATGAAGAAGGCGACCTCACTAAGTTCCGTTCGATATTAGTTAATAAAAGATTTCTTGCAGAACGCGCTAAAAATATCGGACTGATGAATTTTTTACTCGCTTCGAATACGGCTCTGAAATCTATAGATCAGGGATATGACGCAATTCTCGCCGATGCTTACGAAGCTCTTATCGGAGCGATTTTTCTGGATACCGGATACGAAAACGCAAAGATTTTTCTGAACCATGAAATATTCTCAAAACTCGACGTTAAATGGCTCAATCAATTCGACGAAAATTATAAGAGCAAATTCCTGGAATACTCGCAGGCGCATACTGAATTTATTCCCGATTACAAGGTTATAAAAGAAGAAGGACCGGAACATCATAAACTGTTTACTGTCGAAGTTCACCTCGCTAATCACTGCCTCGGAATAGGCAAAGGAAAATCGAAAAAGCAGGCGGAACAGGAAGCCGCAAAAAACGCGCTCCAAAACCTCGATGCAATCGAAAAACTTGGAATAAAAAAGAAAAAATAACGAAGGCTTTTCAGTCTTGACAATCCGGTAAAACAGCAATATATTTGTATAAATTAAGAAAGGAGATATTAAATAGTTATATTATTACAGTCTTAAAAGAAAAAACATAAATTATTAATGACATATTACAAACCATTTATTAAAGATTTGAAGATCAAGCCCTTTGATAAATGGTTTTTTAGTATCTGTTTAAATATCTGTATTAGTATCTGTATAATTATAAAACGGTTTACAATTATGAAGTTTATTGGAATTTTTTTAATACTGTCTGTTTTTACGGCTTTTATAACCTGTACAAACACCGGTTACTCGCAGGACGAGAAACAGGATAAGAAACAGGAAAAACAGGAAAAGAAACAGGATGAGAAACAGCAGAAGAAGAAACAGGATTCGGAAAATACAACTGTTCCGCAAAATCAAACTCTGAAACAGCAGGAGAAACAGCAGGAGAAACAGCAGGAGAAACAGCAGGATACAAAAAAATACGGCAAACCTAATCCGCGTGATTTCAGAGTTCTTTCATGCGGCAGTGCGTATATTGAAGTTGAATATACACCCGCATATACTTCGGAAACTGAATTTCTGAATTCAGGAAAAAATTCGAATGATTACGGTAAACCCGACCTTTCGTTCAGGGTTTTTCCTGTTTTCCTTCCGTCGCTTGAAGGCAACAGGATTGATATAATTGACGCAAAGTTTGAAGATATTCAGGATATTGACATTCAGCCCGTTCCCACTCCAAAGAAATCCGGCAACAGAATGGAAGTTATCTATGAGAAAATACGCGACGAAAAAGCATACTCTCAGAATGTTTTCTATCCGGGCACACAGGCAGTTTTCAGATCTACGGGACAATTAAGGAATAAATATATCGGCGCGGCGCAGATTTATCCCGTATCATATAATCCTGCATTGCGTACCGTAAGGCGGCTTATATCAATTAAATTCAGAATTTCATTCGGAGCATCCCCCCTATATGGTCAGAAACCGTTATCAAAAGACGAAATCGAATTCTTTACAGGTCTCGCAATAAATTCCGAATTTGCAATGGACTGGTCAACGAAGGAGTTTAACTCGTTCAGGCAGAAGTCTTTTCAGAACAGCGTTCTCGCAAGCGGCGACTTTTTCAGGCTGGAGGTTAAAGAAGACGGGATTTTCAAACTTGATAAAGCATACCTCGACCAGGCTGGTATTAACACTTCCGGTATTGACCCGCGCACTATTAAAATATACGGAAACGGCGGAATGGAACTGCCGTTTAATAATACAATTACCGTCCCGACTGACCTTGTCGAAAACAAAATTTATATAGAAGGAGAAGCCGACGGAAGATTTGACGACGGAGATTATATATTATTCTGCGGACGCTCGCCAAATTCATGGCGTTACGATACTGCAACGCATAAATATATTCATAAGTTAAATTCTTATTCGACTGTTAATTATTACTATATTAATTACGGAGGGGCAAACGGTCTCAGGATGACGGTTTCACCTTCTTCGAATATACCTGACCTGATAGCTCTTACATCTTTTCAGGATAAGTTTTTTGAAGAGCCTGAAGTTAACAATCTCGGCTCGACGGGAAATCTCTGGTTAAGCCAGAGAATAAGCGTAAATGACAGTTATGCATTTAACCGCGATTTACAGGGTTATGTAGATGGGACAAACGTTACCGCAAGATACAGAATCGGAAACGGTTCATTCTCGGATTACGCTCAGTATTTAATTAAAGATAATAACTCCGGTTTTTCGGTCATCAGGAATCTCCCTTATGTAACCGGGTTATTCGCTCATATTCAGCTTGAACTGTTCGAAGATTCTTATACGCTGAATCCCGGGCGAAATTCAATCAGCTTTAATATGTCATTACCCTCGATGTATAATAACCCCGGAGTCTCGGGATATTATGATTACGTTGAATTTTTTTATAAGAGGAGTTTCTCGAGCGCCGTTAATAATTTACTGAGATTTAACGGACCCGATACCACAGGCATAGTTGAATATCAGGTCTCGCCTTTTAATACAAGTGATATTAAAATATTCGACGTTACATCCGGCGATATGATCACTCCCATATCAGCTTCAGGAGGTATCGTAAGATTTCAGAGTAATAATTCGCATGGGAATCCGAAAGAGTTTTTTGTTATCGGAGGAAATAATTATAAGACACCTTCTTCAATTTCTCCGAGAGTACAGAATCAGAATATACACGGAATAGCCGACGGTGCAAGTTTTATTATTCTCACTCCGTCCGAATTCCGTTCCGCCGCCGACAGGCTGAAAGCCCTGAGAGAAGCGCCGGGAGCGGGGAATCCGGAATACCTTAAGACTTATGTATTTGATATAAACCAGGTTTACAACGAATTCTCAGGAGGCGTTTTGGATCCGCTGGCAGTGAGAAATTTCCTTAAATACGCTTTTTTCAACTGGAATACAAGACCTGTTTACGTTCTTTTCATGGGAGACGGCAGTTACGATTATAAGAATATATACAATCTCAGTATAAAGAATTTCATGCCGCCGTTCGAGAAAACGACCGATGATGTGAATGAAATTTCGAGTTACAACAGCGATGACTTTATGTGCGAAATAAACGAGAGCCATCCCGAGCCGACGGGCACTGACTTCAGGGTAGATTTTGCCACCGGCAGAATCTGCGTGAACTCTCTTGCCGATGCGCAGATTGTAATAAATAAAATCGAGAGCTATAGTTTTCCGCAGAATTACGGTATATGGAAAAAGAAGATAATGTACGTAGCCGATGACGGATGGACTACGACGTATAATCAGGGAGAAGAAGGTGCCATTCATACACAGCAATGCGAGGAAATTGCCGAATTTTACACGCCTAAAGATTTTGAGAAAGAAAAAATTTACATTGTTACATACCCTGCCGTTATCACACCGCAGGGCAGAAGGAAACCCGGCGCAAATGTTGACATTATTAACGGGTGGAATGAAGGGCGGCTTGTAATCAATTACACAGGACACGGCAGTACGGATTTATGGGCTCACGAGCATATCTTCGTAAGGGATGAAAGTATTCCTCAGCTTACTAATAAAGGAAGATATCCGTTTGTAACAATTGCAAGCTGTGATTTAGCGAGGTGGGACGATCCCTTCCTGACGAGCGCGGCTGAACAGCTTGTCTTCGTTCAGGGTGCAGGCGCCATAGGTGTGGTCGCGGCAACGAGACCGGTTTTCGCTAATTACAACGCAATATTCAATAATGCTCTCTGGAGTAATTTCATGTTCGCTAAAGACACTCTCAATCTTCCCATCAGAGTGGGTAAAGCGATGTTCAATGTAAAAAATCAGCTCCAGGTAATTACCGATAACGACCTGAAATTCTGCCTGATTGGCGACCCTACAGTGAGAGTCAGCATTCCGGAATTCTTCACGAGAATTGACAGTATAAACAATACTCCCGGCTATGATACAGCTGTCATTAAAGCTTTGCAGAAAGTGAAAATCTCAGGCAGTGTTCTTAAACCCGATTCGACTTTATGGAGTGACTTCAACGGAGACCTGACGCTTAAGGTGCTGGATGTTGACAAGAATATCGTATTCATAGATTTCAATCAGCCGTTTTACTTCAGACTCGACGGCGGGACAATATTCAAAGGAAATACAAGCGTGCAAAACGGGAAATGGATTATTGAGTTCATCGTACCGAAAGATATTTCATATATGAACGGAACCGGACGAATGCTCGCCTATTTCAGAAACAACAATTCAGAGGGCTCCGGATTTACGGACAGGTTCAGACTCAACGGTATTGATACTACTGCCGTAAGTGATTCAATCGGACCCCAGATATCGTTATTCCTCGGTACGCGGGATTTCAGGAGCGGAGACGTAGTCAACCAGAACACGAGAATAATCGCCGACTTTTTCGACCTCAGCGGCATGAACCTGACAGGCGCAATCGGGCATAGAATAGAAGCTACCGTTAATAACAACAACAACAGTAAAATTGACCTGACGGGATTTTATAATTCCACAAACGGCTATCAGTACGGGACCGCCGAGTATCCGATGGATAATCTCTCCGACGGCTCATATACACTGAAGCTGAGCGCATGGGATACATACAATAATACAAGCTCAACGGAAGTAACTTTTACCGTGAAAAACACTTCGGCGCTTTCAGTTTCCAATGTATATAATTATCCTAATCCGATGAAGGATAACACAAGCTTTACTTTTCAGCACAATTTTGATGCGTCACTCTCAGCCGATATTAAAATATATACAGTAGCCGGAAGGCTGATAAAAAATATCAGGCGAACTAATATAAGCGATAAATTTGTTGTAATGGACTGGGACGGTAAAGACGATGACGGAGATTATATAGCAAACGGAACATATATATATAAATTAATAATTAAGTCAGAAGACGGTAGCTTTTCAAACGTAACTACCGGTAAATTAGCGAAATTAAAATAAATTAAAAAACTATACGGAGGTATCAATTTAAATGCAACTCAGAAGAAAAGCAAGATTAACAACACTCTTAATTCTTTTAGCGGTTTGTGCAGTATTCATCAGCGACGCGCGCTCGCAGAATACCGTGTCAACCGGTGTACCATTTCTGCTGATCGGACCTAACTCCCGGTTTGCCGGTATGGGTGAAACCGGGACAGGAATAGCAGACGATGCGACTGCAATGCACTGGAACCCCGCCGGACTGGGATTCCAGACACAGGGGACGGAAATCAATTTCACTCACTCGCCCTGGCTCGCCGGACTTGGTCTCTCAGACCTGTTCTACGATTATCTCTCTGCGAAAAAATACGTGAAATCAATCAACGGCACTATCGGTATTGATTTAACATATCTGAATATCGGCGACGTTATCACCACCGACGAATTCGGCAATAAAACCGGAAAAGACTATAAAGCATACGAAATGGCTTTCGCAGTCGGATACGGCACACAAATCAGCAAACAGTTTTCTGTGGGAGTTGTTGCAAGGCTCATATACAGCAGATTATCGCCTAACGACCTTCAGGTCGGTAATGAAAAAGGTACCGGTACGGCATTCGATGCGAGCTTTGATCTTGCAGGTTTATGGAAACCGTCTAAAGGCGCTAAATTCCTCAAAGATAAATTTTCTCTCGGATTCAATTTATCGAATATGGGACCAAAGATTACTTATGTTGACGCCGATCAGGCAGACCCGCTTCCGACAAATCTCAGAATAGGTTTCGGATATAAAATATTCAAAAACGAAGGCAATGATCTGACGCTGACGCTTGATGTATCGAAATTGCTCGTTAACAGGGAAGGTACGGTTGCCGACCCGTTTTATAAGGCAATGTTCACTTCATGGAAAGGCGGTCTGGACGGAATTCTGAGTTCGCTTCAAACATCCGTCGGTATGGAATACTGGTACGGCAGTCCTAAGCTTATTGCTTTGCGCGGAGGATATTTTTACGAAGACCCGTCAAACGGTAACAGACGGTT
Organism: Ignavibacteriota bacterium; assembly: GCA_026390755.1. Lineage (GTDB taxonomy): Bacteria > Bacteroidota > Ignavibacteria > Tepidaquicellales > Tepidaquicellaceae > JAPLFI01. The sequence goes on along the minus strand of JAPLFI010000317.1, from coordinate 1,632 downwards.
CATAACTCTCGGCGCCGGTATAAGATATTCGCTTTACGGATTCGATTTCAGTTACATCACCGGTACGGAAGATAATCACCCGCTCGCTAATACACTGCGTTTCGGACTGTTAGTGAATTTTTAGATTCGTAAATTCCTTTATATAACTATAAAAAAGGCATATATTTAAGCGATATATGTCTTTTTTTTAATAAAATATTATCACTCAAGATTAAATGAAAAATAAATTTTTGCTGTTATTTCTTTTCGTGATTTTTTTTGCGGTTAATTCTCAGAATAGTTCTGTGGCTCAGGAAAAGAATTTGATTAAACCCAAAAAAGTTCTGCCGCTTTCGCATTCGATAAGTATAGGAAATGAGAACAGAGTTTACTTACCAAAACAATATCGTGCTCAGTCTGACACTATAAGAGTAGTAGCAATAATGGTGCAGTTTCAGGAGGATAATACGCCATTTTCAACCGGCAACGGGAAATTTGATATGTCAAATAGGTATTACAATCCGTCAGTGCAAAGGGATACTGTAATTGATTCTCCGCCTTACGACAGTTCATATTTTGCCGATCATCTTGAATTCCTGAAGAACTATTTCTACAAATCATCCAAAGGAAAACTCATAATCAGTTACGATTTATACGGAAAAGTATTGACGATGCCCGGTGTAATGCTGGAATACTCTCCTCAAAGGAGTGAATCGAATCTGAAACTCGGAGAATTTTTCGAAGATTCATGGAAAAGCGCTGACAGCGTAATAAATTTTTCGTCTTACGATCCGCAGAAGACGGCTTTTGTCATATTTCATGCCGGCGCCGGACGCGATATAGACCTCACTTCCATTTTCGGTTACGACCCGACTCCTTATGATATTCCATCCGTATATCTCGGTATCAGGAGTCTCAAGGAAATATTCGGCTCCGGATACAACGGATATGTTACACAGGAGGGATTTACGATTCAAAATTCGCTGATAATACCCTCTACTGAACTCCGGGAATTAGATTTGATTTCAGGACTGGTACTTCTCGAGCTCGGAATTAACGGAATCCTTGCGGGTAATTTCGGCAGTTATCTCGGACTGCCTGATTTATACAATACAGTAACCGGTAAAACTGCTATCGGACGTTTCGGGCTAATGGACGGACAGTCAATATTCAGCTATAACGGAATATTTCCGCCGGAACCCTCGGCATGGGAAAAATATTATCTCGGATGGATAAATCCTTACACGGTCTCATCGGGCGATGCATACTTCAGAATTAAAACTTCATCAGTCCCCTATTCTTCCGATACGACTATGCTGAAAGTTTTGATTAACAGCAAAGAATATTTTTTAATTGAAAACAGAAGCCGCAATCCGTTCGGCTCGGGACAGAAAGTTTACACAAGAAACAGGGCATTTCAGGATTCAACTATTTACACAAAAGATGTACCGGGATTTCTTAATTACGAAATTTACAATATCAACGGAAACCTGAAAGATGTTTCATATTTCGACTGGAGTTTACCGGGAGTAATTAACGATACGGCAAATTTCAGCGGCGGGATTCTCATCTGGCATATTGATGAAACTGTAATAGAATCAAATCTCGCTTCCAATTCCGTTAATAACGAAATAAGCCATAAAGGCATTGACG
>JAPLFI010000608.1 GCA_026390755.1 Ignavibacteriota bacterium | reverse complement strand
CTTTTCATCGTTCGAATATACTGCATACTGGAATCCTTTGTTGATCGCATACGCGCCGTATTCCCCCAGTTTATTAATTGCGAGAAATCCGACCTGTATATCCGATACCTTGCCTTTTTTATTTCTTATAACACGCTCAAGAGTTTTTTTGCATGATTCTTCCGGGGAGTATCCCTGACGCATCAGTTCAACAACCGTGTGACTACCGGCGATTCGTATAACTTCCTCACCAACACCGGTTGAAGTAGCGGCACCGACTTCATTATCAACAAACAATCCGGCGCCGATTATCGGAGAGTCCCCTACTCTTCCGTGCATCTTATAACTAAGCCCGCTCGTCGTACATGCACCCGAAACGTTACCCGCCGAGTCGAGAGCGATCATGCCGATTGTATCGTGGAATTCCTTCGAGTTCCATGGTTTGTATTCCGATTTCTTCAGCCATTCCTTCCAGTCTTTTTCTGATTCGGGAGTAAGCAGGTTCTCTTTCTTAAAACCGTTAGCAAGCGCGAACTCCTGTGCTCCTTCACCTACAATCAAAACATGCGGAGTTTTTTCCATCACCATCCGCGCTACGGAAATCGGATGCATAATGTTTTCTATGAATGCAACCGCGCCGCAGTTCGCATTCTCATCCATTATACATGCATCAAGAGTCACTTTTCCGTCCCGGTCGGGAAGACCGCCGTATCCAACCGAGCGTACATTCGGATCGCCTTCGGGAATCCGCACGCCGGCTTCAACTGCATCAAGCGCACGCCCTCCCATCAACAGCACATTCCATGCTGTTTCATTAGCGGGAATACCGAAATTCCATGTGGAAATGACGAGGGGTTTTGCGGCTGATGTTGATTTCGGAGCAACGGAAAATATTGAATTTGAAGCTATTGATTTTGTGAATGGAAAAAACGCCGCGAGTAATGACGAGAATTTAATGAAATCTCTTCTGTTTGACATGGCTTGAGTTTTAATTTAATGATTTACGGAGGTTAATTATTACAGGCAAAACAAAAAAGTCAATTTACCGGGAGTATATTTACTTTTCTTATGCTCCTGAATATTCTATAACTACTAAATTAGGAGAAGACAAAATCGTTTTATGCTCTTTAACGCCGTAGGCGTTACCTGTTAATAGTACTTTGTCAATCAATCTCAAAACCCTGTAGGGGTTTCCTTTTTGCATCTATGGTTATCGCCTGTTTTTTTTATTTGAGCACTACCATCCGCTTCGTTTCGCTATAAGAATCCGTTGTAAGCCTGTAGAAATATGTTCCGCTGTTAACATCTGTTCCGGCATTAAACCGTATTTCATAATTCCCGGGCTTCTGCTCTCCGTTGACAAGTGCAGATATTTCTTTGCCGAGCATATCATATACTTTAAGCGATACAAAAGTTGTCCCTCTGCCCCCGGGAATATGATACTTTATATATGTATCGGGATTGAAAGGGTTCGGGAAATTCTGAGATAATTCGAAATTATCCGCCGTATGTGAAGTGTTGTTATTAACCCATACCGGAACAGGACTGCCCGCATCAACCCATGCCGTGTAAATAAGTTCAGCGAGCATTTTCGAAGAGTTTTTGAACATTAAAATCGTAAAGTATTTCGATTGTTCCCAGAGATTCAGATAATAAGTGTTATTGAATGAGCCGCCTGATGCAATATATGCGAGACTGTCGGCGCGGAAAACCGAATCAACGTAAGTATAATTAAAATAAAGTTTATTGAAAACGT
>JAPLFI010000607.1 GCA_026390755.1 Ignavibacteriota bacterium | reverse complement strand
TAAGCGCCCGCGCCCCTGTGTATGTATATATCCGCCGAGAAATCCGTACCGAGAATATTTTCCCCGATATATCCTTTTTTATAAGCGTCGTCAATTGCAGTCTGAAGCAGATTTATCCATTTATAATATTCACCCCTTATATAAACATAAGCCGTTTTAATTCCCATTGCATAGCAGGCGAGGAGAACACCTTCTATAAACTGATGCGGGTTTTTCTCAAATATTTCCCTGTCCTTGAAACTGCCGGGCTCGCTTTCGTCACCGTTACAGCATAAATACTTGGGCTTATCGCCTGTTTTTGGCATGAAGGTCCATTTCAGTCCGGTAGGGAAACAGGCTCCTCCCCTACCGCGGAGATTCGATGCCTTCACTTCGTTCACAACGGCATCGGGCGTCATTTCTTTTAAAGCTTTCTTTAGTGCGCCGTATCCGCCGTTTGACACGTAAACGTCAATCTTGTGAAAATCGGGAATATCTTTTAAAATTATTTTAGTCATTTAAACGCAATTAATTTTCATGCCCTGTCTTAAAATTATTGATAATATTTTCAACTTTTTCTGTTGTCAGGTTTTCATAGTAGTCTTTATTATTCACCTGCATCATAGGCGAAGTGCCGCAGCTGCCGAGGCATTCCACTTCCTCGATTGTGAACATCCCGTCGTCTGTAATCTCGTTGTTTTTTATACCGAGTTTATCCGATACAAAATTAAACAACTCATATCCGCCCCTTAGCATACATGAAACATTCGTGCAAATCTGAAGATGATATTTCCCTTTCGGCTTGTTGTTGAACATAGTATAGAAAGTAACCACACCGAGAATATGTTCATTAGGAATACCAAGCAGGTCGCCGACGTATTGCATTGCCTCCTGTGAAATCCAGCCCTGCTTTTCCTGCACCATCCAGAGCACGGGCAAGAGCGCGGCTTTGGATTCAGGATACTTCGCCTTTATCTCCGCCACTTTCTTTAATTCATTCCCGTCAAATAACTGCATATTTTACAATTATATTATATTAATATTTATTTGTCCGCTTCGCCCATAACGGGGTCGAGCCCTCCGATAATAACAACAGAATCCGACAGATACGCGCCTTTAATCATTACCGGCAATGCCTGCAGATTGCAGAAACTGCACGACCTTATCTTCGTCCTGTAGGGATGTCCGCTTCCGTCGCTTATGAAATAAAATCCGAGTTCGCCTTTTGATGATTCGACAGCCGAATAAGATTCTCCGACGGGCGGATTCAGACCGAAATTTATCAGCATAAAATCGTGAATCAGTTCTTCCATCTTCGTGTAAACTTTCTCCTTTTCCGGAAGCACTTTCTTTGGTGATACCGCATTAACGGGTCCAAGAGGCATCAATTTAAGACACTGCTGAACGATTCTGCATGATTGAGTCATCTCTTCCATTCTTATATAGAACCTCGCAAGACAGTCGCTTTCGGTGAAAACGGGTACTTCGAAATCGAGCCTGTCATAAATCAGGTACGGCTCATCCTTCCTCAAATCCCTGTCAACGCCTGCGGCGCGGAGCAGAGGACCCGTAATTCCGTAATTTACGACATCCTCGCGCGACATATAACCGATTCCTTCAAGGCGGTTTATAAAAATTTTATTCCTCTCGACGATATCGCGCATCTCTTTAAGATATTTGGGGAATTCATCCGTAAATAATACAATACCGCGAATAGCCTCATCGGAAATATCCTGCGCGACACCACCGATGCGCGTATAAGAAGTAGTAAACCTTACTCCCGTAATCAAATCATAAATATCGAGAATCTTCTCCCTTTCCCTCATTGCCCAGAGGAAAGGCGTAAGCGCGCCGGTATCCATGACCATAGAGCCGAATGAAATCAGGTGAGACTGGAGTCTGCCGAGTTCGGCGGCAATTGTACGCACGAATTTCGCGCGTTCGGGAATTTCGAGTTTAATCAGCTTTTCGACTGCGGCGGCGTAGCATACATTATTGGCGATGGGCTGTAAATAATCAAGGCGGTCGGTATGCGGAATAAATTCGTGATACGACATATTCTCGGCGAGCTTTTCGTATCCCCGATGGAGATATCCGAGGTCGGGAATACATTTCTTTATTGTCTCACCGTCGAGGCTGATTAAAAGCCTTAAAACACCGTGCGTGGCAGGATGCTGGGGACCCATATTAAGCACCATTTCATTCTCGAGCGCGTCATCAAACGAAATACTTAAATCCTCCGTTTCGAGAGCAGAGAGAATTTTGCTTCTTTGTATATCCGGATTATTTTCTTTTAAATCCTGGAATCTTGTATGCGGCATATATAATTAAACTCTTTTTATTTTCATTTTTCTATTTCTTCGGTAAATACAGCGAGCCCGGAATACCCATCAGAGGAAAATCTTTCCGGAGCGGATAATATTCAAACTCCTCCGGCATGTATATACGTCTCAGGTCGGGATGCCCCTTGAAATCAATTCCGACCATATCAAAAGCTTCCCGTTCATACCAGTCTGCTGAAGCCCAGACAGAAGTTAAAGACGGCATTTCGGGCTTCTTTGTATCGCACAGTACTTTAAGGAATATTCTGTCCTTATATTTAATAGAATAAATATTGTAAATAACTTCAAACCTGTTTATTTTAATAAACCTGTCAACTCCGATGACGTCCCGCATAGAATCAAAGCATAAATCAATATCATTTTTCAGAATATTCGCAATCTCATACACTTTATCGGGCGTCGTTACAATACCAGGTGTTCCGTTCACATCGTAATATCCCGGCGTAAACTGACTGATTTTTTCTTTAACGAGGTTAAACCTGTCTTCGGTCATTCTGTAAGTGTGTTAAAGTATATATAAAAAGTAAAAAATATATATTCGTGTAATCAATTAAAATAACAAAAAAAGGCAATCTAAAATTCATTAGACTGCCTTAATATCTTCTAAAACAGTATTTCCGGAAACTGATATAACCGGATTATTTCACGAGGATCATTCTCTTTGTTTCTGTGAAATCAGGTGATGTTAATTTATAATAATACGTTCCGCTCGATAAAGTACTTCCGTCGAAAGTGGTTTCGTAATATCCCGCATTCGTCTGACCGTCGTGAAGAGTCTTCACAAGCTGTCCAAGGTTATTGTAAATCCCAAGTTTGACGATAGTATTTTTCGGGACATCGAATTTTA
>JAPLFI010000610.1 GCA_026390755.1 Ignavibacteriota bacterium | reverse complement strand
AACGCCGTAAGCATCGACAACTTTTCCTGTAATTGTATTATTACCTCTGTCATCTATAAAAGATACAATATTATCCTCACATGCTGACAGTAAAAACACTAACGATATAAATATTCCTCCGAGACTTAAAACTTGAATTCTGTTTTTCATTTTTACTTATATAATTTTACTTTACTAATAGCATCCGCTTCGTCTCCCCATACTCCTCCGCCGTCAGCCTGTAAAAATACACTCCGCTTGCAAACCGTGTGCCATCCCAAACCGCCTCATAACTCCCGGCTGTCTGTCTCTCATTTACAAGCATTTCAACCTCCCGACCCATCACGTCATACACCGCCAGCCTCACAACCACCGCCCTCGGCAATTCATATCTTATCCTCGTCACCGGATTAAACGGATTGGGATAATTCTGACCCAACGAATATGCCGATGGTGTTTCGGCGCTGATGTTTTGTATTCCGATGATTTCGGAGAGGGAGCGGCGCCAAACAGATTGACCATCAGTTCCCGCGTATATATAATTGTTTGAAATTAGTAATGTATAAACTGTCGGAATATTAACAGTAAATCCCTGATTTTTTTGAATCCAGTTTTGACCGTTATTCGTAGTCATTAAAATTCCATCAGCAGTTCCTGCAAAAATATTAGTATCTGAAATTGCAAAAGACCAAACAAAAGATGAATTCGTTAAAACAGAATTCCAGTTTGCGCCGTTATTTGTTGACAGGAATATGCCTGCGTGTGTCCCTGCAAAAGTGTTAGAGCCTGTGACTAAAAGAGAAAGGATACTTAAATCTGTCAAACCGTTATTTACTTCAGTCCAGCTAAAACCGTTATCTGTCGACAGACAAACTCCTCCTGCAGTTCCGGCAAAAATATTCGTGCCCGAAACAGCAAAAGTATAAAGATTATGATTTGTTAAACCATCGCTTGCCCATGTTCCCGCAAGAATTTTTGAACCGGAAACAACCAGAGATTTAACTTCCGGATTTGTCAAACCGTTGTTAACAGCAGTCCAGTTTGTGCCATTGTTCGTTGATAAAAATACTCCTTCGTTAGTTCCTGCAAATATATTAGAACCTGAGACGACAAGTGAATTAACGCCAACAACTGTCGTCAATCCGGCAGTTGACCAATTAGCTCCGTTATTCGTAGAACTAAAAACTCCCATGTCGTAAGTTCCCACAAAAATATTTGTACCGTAAGCTGAAGAACTAATAATATTATTGAGGTTTGTCGGACAATTTGTATTAACCCATTGGCTCATACATTTTTCTATGTTAAATGTGTAATGTACAATCAGAACAATTGCTAAAGCGTAAATTACCTTTTTCATTTTATTTTTAATTTATTTTGTAATAAAATTCCTCTTACACTTTTTATGTAGCAAGGATAAAATAATTGTTTAAAAAATTATCCTTCCCAATCTGACATTGGAATGAAGTTGAAAAACACTCCGCCGCCGGAAGTATAGTCAGTTCCTGCAAAAATATTATTCCCGCTCACAGCAAGCGAATAGACAGCTTTATTATTTAATACAGTTTGAGTCCAGCTTGCGCCGTTATTTGTGGAGAGAAAAACGCCGCTGTTACCTGTCCCCGCAAAAATATTATTTCCGCTCACGGAAAGGGAAGAAACTTGTTGATTATTCAAAGCAGTTTGAGTCCAGCTTACTCCGTTATTTGTGGAGAGATAAATGCCACTGTCCCACGTCCCGGCAAAAATATTATTTTCATTCACAGCAAGGGAAAAAACAGCTTTATTATTTAAAGCAGTTTGCGTCCAGTTCGCGCCGTTATTTGTGGAGAAATAAACTCCACTATAATATGTTCCGGCAAATATATAGTTCCCGCTTACCGCGAGGGATAAAACAGATCGATTATTCAGAGCAGTTTGCGACCAGATTGCGCCGTTATTTGTGGAGAGATAAACGCCACCAGAATTGACAGAGTAATTGTTAATCCCTGCAAATATATTATTTCCGCTCGTTGCAATTGAACTAACAGTTTGATTATTCAATGCAGTTTGCGACCAGATTGCGCCGTTATTTGTGGAGAAAGAGACGCCTGTTCCCGTTCCCGCAAAAATATTATTTCCGCTTACAGCAAGTGCATTGACATTTCCTCCATATATTCCATCAGTCTGCTCCCACTGTGCATTTGCGTTAATCGCAGGAAGCAAAATTGCAAGCATTATTAAAACAACAATTATTTTTTTCATAATATAAAATTTAACGAATTAACATCATCTTCCTCGTCTCCCCGTATCCCTCCGCCGTCAGCCTGTAGAAATACACTCCGCTCGCAAACCGTGTGCCGTCAAATGTGACTTCATAAACTCCGGGTGATTGTTTTTCATTAACGAGCGTTTCTATTTCCTTACCGAGAACATCATACACTTTCAAAGTAACAATCCCCTCTGCAATACTCGATATATTATATTTTATCTTCGTCACAGGATTAAACGGATTGGGATAGTTCTGTCGTAATGAATATGATGCTGGAACGTTTTCTGAGATTTGTTTTATCCCTATTATTTCGGATAAAGACCGACGCCATACTGAATTGTTTAAAGTACCTGCAAATATGTAATTGTTTACAATTAATATTGCACTAACTGATGGATTAGGATTGAATCCCTGATTTTTTCTTATCCAGCTTCAACAGTTATTAGTTGATAAGAAAATTCCTTCGTAATTGGTTCCTGCAAAAATGTTATTCCCGCTTGAGGCAAAAGAGTAAACGATTAAAGTATCTAATGGACTATTAACAATAGACCAGTTTCCACCGTTATTTGTTGACCGGAAAACTCCTCCTGGAGCCATACTAACGTAAATATTTGTTCCGTTTGCGGCAAAAGTTGCACCATATTGAATCGGTAATCCGCTGTTAACCGCATTCCAGCTGTTACCGCCATTAGTCGTTCGGTAAACTCCACCTATCCAGGTCCCTGCGAATAAATTGGTTCCGCTAATCATAAAATCAAGAACCATTGCATTTGTTAAACTACTTTGTGTCCAGGTTTCACAATTATCTGTTGATATGAAAACACCTGCGCTTCCGCCGCCAACAACTCCCGCAAATATTTTTGTTCCCATAACGGTAAGAGATCTGATATTACAGCTTGCTAAGCCTTTTGCTGTCCATGAATCGCCGTTATTAGTCGAAAGATAAACTCCCGATCCCGTTCCTGCTATTATATTATTACCGCTTATTGCAAACGACATAACATCATAAATTAATCCATTGTTAACCGAAGTCCACTCTGAGCCATTATTTGTTGAACGGTATGTTCCGCTATCAGTCCCCGCAAAAATATTATTTCCGAGTGCCGTGAAAACCTGAACGAAACGATTTGTTCCCATTCCATTAGACATCTGCACCCATTGTGAATTTGCCTGCTTCGACTGGAGAAGAAGTGCGAGCATAACCAATACCATTGCCCAAATATAAATTATTTTTTTCATAATATAAAATTTAACGAACTAATAACATTTTCCTCGTCTCCCCGTACTCCTCCGCCGTCAGCCTGTAAAAATACACTCCGCTCGCAAACCTGCTTCCGTCAAACGTCGCCTCATAACTCCCCGCAACCTGCCTTTCATTCACAAGCAACAACCCCCGCCCTCGGCAAATCATATTGTATCCTCGTCACCGGGTTAAACGGATTGGGATAATTCTGCTCTAATGAATATGACAAAGGAATTTCAGAACTAATATTTATTATTCCTGTAATATTACCGGTTGGGTTGCGTTTGTAATATACTTCATAGTACCAATATTCAGGCTGATCCGTCCATACTACATGCACAGCGGAGCCGGAAACTGCAACAGAAGGATTTAGTGATTCACCATTGGTATTCGTCAGCCGTGTATCTGCTCCCCATGTTAGGCCGGCGTCTGTCGAGCGTTTGTAGTATATCTCATATTCCAGGTCGTCACGGTTGTCTATCCAAACCACATGCACAACTGTACCGGATACTGAGACCGAAGGCAACCTTGACCATTCAATGTTATTCGTCAGCCGTGTATCTGCTCCCCAGCTTACCCCTGCATCTGTCGAACGTTTATAGTATATCTCATAGTTCCCGTCACGAAAGTCAGTCCATACGACATGCACAGCCGGGCCGGATACTGCAACTGAAGCGAATTTTGATTCACCGGGAAGATCCGTCAGCCGTGTATCTGCTCCCCAGTTTACCCCTGAGTTCGTCGAGCATTTGTAGTATATCTCCCCCGCGGGTCCGTCCCGAAAATCGGTCCATACGACATGAACAGTCTGACCGTTTACTGTAACCGATGGACACGATAAATAAGAAGGGCAATTTGTCAAACGCATATCTTCACCCCAGCTTACGCCTGCGTTCGTCGAGCATTTGTAGTATATCTCCCCCCCGCTTCCGTCACGAGAGTCCTGCCAGACCAGATGAACAGCTGAACCGGATACTGCGAGTGAAGGATAGTTTGATACTTCATAATTATATGTCAGTCTTACATCTTCTCCCCAGCTCACGCCTGAATTCGTCGAGCGTTTGTAGTATATCTCCTCCTTGCTTCCGTTACGGGAGTCTTGCCATACCACATGCACAGTCGTGCCGTTTACTGCTATAGAGGGGTAATATGACGTTGTAGTATCATTAGTCAGCCGCACATCTGCTCCCCAGTTTATGCCTGCGTTTGTCGACCGATTGTAGTATATCTCATAGTTCCCTTCATCATTGGAATACCAAACCACATGCACAATATCTCCGCTTCCTGCAACACACCACGCATTATTGACTGATGTTCCGGAAGTGACAACATTATACGTCAGCCGCACATCGGGCTGCCATTGGGCATCTGCTTTTATGCTCACAGAAAGAATAAGTGCAACTAAAATAGCTTTAATTGTTTTTTCCATAATGTAAAATTTACCTGATTATCAACATCTTCCTCGTCTCCCCGTATCCCTCCGCCGTCAGCCTGTAAAAATACACACCGCTCGCAAACCTGCTCCCTTCAAACGTCGCCTCATAACTCCCTGCCGCCTGCCTTTCATTCACCAGCGTTTCAACCTCCCGCCCCATAACGTCATACACCGCCAGCCTCACACTCCCGGAACGCGGCAATTCATATCGAATCGTTGTTGAGGGATTAAACGGGTTTGGATAATTTTGCGATAATGAATAATATGACGGAATTTCCGTACTGATGTTTTGAATGCCGATAAGATTTCCCGTTGGGTTGCGTTTGTAGTAGATTTCAAAGTTTCCGTCGCGATAGTCACACCATGCTACATGCACGAACGAACCGGAGACTGCGATGGAGGGAAACTCGGACCAAGAAGTGTTATTCGTCAGGCGAGTATCTGCTCCCCAATTTATTCCGCCGTCTGTGGAGCGTTTGTAATAAATTTCTTCGTTGCCGTCGCGTTTGTCCATCCATACTACATGCACGAACGAGCCGATAACTGCAATAGAGGATAACCAGGAATCAGAAATGGCATACGTCAGGCGAGTATTTGCTCCCCATGTTAGTCCGCCGTCTGTGGAGCGTTTGTAATAGATTTCCCAGTTGCCGCTGTTGAGGTAGATGTATTCCCAAACTACATGCACTACCGTACCGGCGACTGCGATTGAGGGTTTTTCTGATCCAGCAGAGTCACTCGCCAAGCGAGTATCTGAGCCCCAGGTTGTTCCGCCGTCTGTGGAGCGTTTGTAATAAACTTCCCAGTTTGCGTTGCGCTCGTCTCGCCATACAACATGCAAATTCAAGCCAGAGCATGCGATGGAGGGAAAACAGGAAACAGAAGAAGCATTCGTCAGTCGAGTATCTGCACCCCAGGTTACACCTCCGTCTGTGGAGTGTTTATAGTAGATTTCCAAGTTGCCGTCGCGAGGATCATGCCATACAACGTGCACATTCGAGCCGGAGCATGCGATAGAGGGAGATTGGGAATTACTACCGTTATTCGTCAGTCGAGTATCAGCTCCCCAGGTTACGCCGCCGTCTGTGGAGTGTTTGTAATAGATTTCCAAGCTATCGTCGCGATGGCCATTCCATACTACATGAACATTCGAGCCAGAGCATGCGATAGAGGGAGACTGGGAATTACCACCGTTATTCGTCAGACGAGTATCTGAATCCCAGGTAACACCTCCGTCTGTGGAGCGTTTGTAATAGATTTCCCAGTTGCTGTCGCGATTGTCATACCATACTACATGCACAACATTTCCGTTTGCAGCAATGCACCAATTAGATTTTGTACAAGAACTTTCCGTTGCATTCGTCAGCCGGACATCGGCCTCCCATTGTGCATTTGCGTTCTTCGACTGGAGAAGAAACGCGAGCATCATTATAACAACAATTATTATTTTCACAATATAAAATTTATCGAATTAATAATCCCGATACACTTCGCTATCGGGATTTCTGATAAAGTGACTCACGTCACTTTATCATCAACATTTTCCTCGTCTCCCCGTATCCCTCCGCTGTCAGCCTGTAAAAATACACTCCGCTCGCAAACCTGCTCCCGTCAAACGTCGCCTCATAACTCCCCGCCGTCTGCCTCTCATTCACAAGTGTCTCAACTTCCCGCCCCATCACGTCATACACCGCCAGCCTCACAACCCCCGCCCTCGGTAAATCATACCGTATCCTCGTCACAGGATTAAACGGATTCGGATAATTTTGGCTCAATGAATATGACAAAGGAGTTTCAGTGCTGATATTTTGTATGCCTATAATTTCTGAAAGTGAGCGCCGCCAGACGGAAAATCTAAAAGTCCCTGCGAGAATGTAATTATTTGATATTAATAATGAGTGAACTGACTGGAAAACATTAAATCCCTGATTTTTATTTATCCAGCTTGCTCCGTTATTTGTGGATAGATAAACCCCGCCAGAACCAACGGGGTAGTTATCTGTCCCCGCAAAAATATTATTTCCGCTGACGGCTATTGTATTAACAGAGTGATTATTCAAACCGATTTGAGCCCAGTTTGCGCCTTCATTAGTAGTTAGATATATACCAGATAAATAAGTTCCTGCAAAAATACTATTTCCGTTGACAGCAAGTGAATAAACAAGCTGATTGATTAAAGAAGTTTGTGTCCATGTAATGCCGTTGTCTGTCGATATATAAACGCCGCTGCCCCCGGCAAAAATATTATTCCCGCTGATGGCAAAGGATGTAACCATGTTATCATTCAATGAACTCTGAATCCAGCTTGTACCATTATTTGTAGAGGTATATATGCCATGGTTATTTGTTCCGGCTAAGATTTTATTTCCAATCACAGCAAGGGCATAAACCATTTGATTAGACAAGGCAGTTTGCGTCCAGGTAGTTCCGCCATTTGTAGAGAGAAAAACTCCGTTACCATCTGTCCCTGCAAAAATATTATTTCCGCTTATAGCTAGACATGTAATAAATCCAAAATTAAGCGAAGTCTGTTTCCAGCTTATGCCGTTATTTGTGGATAGAAAGACGCCATTTCCATCAGTACCGGCAAAAATATTATTACCGCTCGTAGTAAAAGTACGAACAAATTGATTATTACTCACACCGATTTGAGTCCAGTTTTCACCAATATTAGAAGATAAATAGAGTCCTCTATTATTTGTTCCCGCAAAAATATTAGTACCGCTCACAGCAAGTGAACGAGTAGTTTGATTAATTAAAGTAGTTTGCATCCAGTTTGCACCGTTGTTTGTTGAAAGATAAATGCCATTGTCATTCCTTCCCGCAAAAATAATATTTCCGCTTGCAGTAAGTGACCAAATAGTTCCACCCATAGTATATGTCCAGTTCGAACCATTATTGGTAGAAAGATATACACCGCCTAATCCGGGCGGGTTATCGCCTGCTCCCGCAAAAATATTATTTCCAAGTGAAAGAAGGGAACATACGGGACGGTAATTCAGAGCCGTCAGTGTCCAGTTAACGCCGTTATTAGTTGAGAGAAAGACGCCTCCGGTACCAAATGGATAATTGGCTGTACCTGCAAAAATATTATTGCCGTTTATGGCAAGAGAAAGTACGGATGAATTATTCAGAGTAGTTTTTATCCACTCGGAGCCGTTATTTGTTGAAAGATAAACGCCGCTGTCTCTGGTGCCTGCAAAGATATTATTTCCGCTTACGGCAAAAGAATAAACAGTATGACCATCTAATCCCTTTTTAGACCAGTTAGCGCCGTTATTTGTTGAAAGATAAACGCCGCTATCCCCGGTGCCAGCGAACGTATTATTTCCGTGTTTCAAAAAAGAATAAACTGAAATATTTTTCAAATCAGTGAGATTCCAGTTAGCGCCGTTATCTGTGGACAGATAAACACCCCCGGGACCAAGAAAATCATCAGCTATCCCCGCTAAAATATTAAATTCATTCACGGCAATCGCATTTACTGTTCCTCCATATATCCCATTACACTGCACCCACTGCGCATTTGCTGTTACACCTGCTAATAAGATAAGTGCGACGATAAAAACTATAATTATTTTTTTCATAATATAAAATTTATCGAATTAATATCATCTTCCTCGTCTCCTTGTACCCCTCCGCCGTTAACCTGTAGAAATACACTCCGCTCGCAAACCGTGTCCCATCCCAAACCGCCTCATAACTCCCCGCCGACTGCCTCTCATTCACAAGCATTTCAACCTCCCGTCCCATAACATCATACACCGCCAGCTTCACAACCCCCGCCCTCGGCAATTCATATCGAATCCTTGTCACTGGGTTAAACGGATTCGGATAGTTCTGACTCAATGAATATCTTGCCGGTGTTTCCGTGCTGATGTTTTGTATGCCTATTATTTCCGAGTAAGAGCGCCGCCAGACGGATTGTCCATCCGTTCCTAAAAAGATGTAATTGTTCGTTATTAATAATGATCTTACGGTTGGAATAATGTTAAATCCCTGATTTTTTTCAACCCAGCTTGTGCCGTTATTTGT
>JAPLFI010000573.1 GCA_026390755.1 Ignavibacteriota bacterium | reverse complement strand
TAATACGGGCGACGAGTGGTGCATATATCCCATGTATGATTATGCCCATCCGCTATCCGACTGGATTGAAGGCATCACGCATTCTTTATGCACTCTTGAATTTGAAATACACCGTCCGCTGTACGACTGGTTTCTTCAGGCGCTTCATCTCGAAAATCTCCCCCGTCAGATTGAATTTGCCAGACTCAACCTAACATACACCGTTATGAGCAAAAGAAAACTCCTTGAGCTTGTACAGGAAAAATACGTTTCAGGCTGGGATGACCCGAGAATGCCGACTATATGCGGCCTGCGGCGGCGCGGATATACTCCTGAATCTATTCGCAGTTTTGCCGATAAAATCGGAGTTGCCAAACGTGATGACGTGACGGATGCCGCCTTGCTCGAATACAGTATAAGAGAAGACCTGAATAAAAAAGCTCTCAGAGTGATGGCAGTGCTCAATCCCGTTAAGGTTGTTATTACTAATTATCCCGACGATAAAGAAGAGGAACTTGTTACTATCAATAACCCTGAAGACGAATCCATGGGCTCGAGAGCGATTACTTTTTCAAAGGAAATTTACATAGAGCGGGACGATTTTCAGGAAGTTCCGCAAAAAAAATTCCACAGGCTTTCTCCCGGCAAGGAAGTCCGCCTTAAATCTGCTTACATAATTAAATGCGAGGAAGTCATAAAAAATGAGTCAGGAGAAATTACGGAACTGCGGTGTACTTATGATCCTGATACGAAAAGCGGCTCGGGAAATCCGAGAAGCGTTAAAGGTACGATTCACTGGGTTTCGGTTAAACATGGAGTTAATGCGGAAGTCAGACTTTATGAAAGGTTGTTCACCGTCGAAGACCCGGCAGGGCACGAAGAAATGGATTTTAAAGAGCTTATAAATCCTCATTCGCTCGAAATATTAAATAATTGTTACGTTGAACCCGAACTCGCAAAAGCCGGACCGGGTGATAAATTCCAGTTTATACGGAACGGATATTTCTGCGTTGATACTCTATCTAACGGCGGAAAATTAGTATTTAACCGAACTGTCCCTCTGCGCGATTCCTGGGCGAAGATTGGAAAAAAATATTAATCCTTAAAAAATAGGCTGTTTTATAAAAATGTAAAAAATTATCACTAAAAATAAGATTTTGCTCTTATTATCAAAAAGTTCTTCTCTGTGTAACTCTGTGTCTTCCCTGCCTGCAGCAGGCAGGTCTGTGACCTCTGTGTAACTTCTTTGTTCTCTATTCAATATTCAAATACAGCCAGAAAATATAAACCCTAAAAATAATTCTTAGGGTTTTATTCTCGTAAAAAAAATTTAATTAGTCTTAAACTATCTTATTTTCTTTTTATGTCTGTTCTTTCTCAGTCTTTTTTTCCGCTTGTGTGTGGACATTTTCGCCCGTTTTCTTTTTTTACCGCAAGGCATTAATGAGTTGCTCCTTTCATTAAATTATTATTCTTTTATTAAACTTTCCTGTACTGTTTTCTTAAATTCTTTTGATACCTTAAATTTGGGTATATATCTCGTTCCAAGTTGTAAAGATTCACCTGTTTTAGGATTTCGCGCTTTAATCGGTTTCCTGATAATATTCTTAAAAGTTCCGAACCCGCGAATTTCAATTGTACCGTTCTTACGCATGCAGTCTATGACTACACTTATAAAGCCTTCAATAACAATTTCCGCTTCTTTTTTGCTTATACCGGTTGCTTCTGAAATCTTCGATGCTATCTGAGCTCTTGTCATGACTTACTCACTTTTCAAATTTATATTGTAAAACGGGTTTTTCAACAAATTCTTCAAACACTTCTTTCTTAATTTCCTTTAACTGACTGCCTGATGTATTCTCCATTATCAAATTAATCCACCTCTTTGATTCTTTCTCGCGTATTATTGACGGCTCACCTTCAATTCCGCCGTATCTCGCCGCAATTTTCAAAGCATCTTCATACGTTCCGAGTGTATCAACAAGGTTAAGTCCGAGCGCCTGCCGTCCCGTGAAGACCCTTCCGTTTGCGATTAATTTCAGTTCTTCCCTGTCAATTTTTCTTTCTTTTGAAACGACGTCAAGGAACTGCTCATAGCTGTCGTTAATTATCTCCTGAAAATATTCGAGGTCATCTTCGTTCGGGTCCCTGAACGGATTTCCTGAATCCTTCAGTTTTCCGCTTTTCACAACCGTTTCTTTTATACCGAGTTTTTCGGCTAAGTCCTTAACGGTCATAAAGGACATTATTACGCCTATACTGCCGGTAATCGAACCGGGATTCGAAACTATATAGGTGCCTCCGCAGGCAACCATATACCCTCCGCTTGCGGCTACCGATGCGAATGATACAATCACCGGTTTCCCCGAGTCGCGCGTTTTCCTCACTTCTTCATACATCTCCTGCGAAGCCGCCACGCCTCCGCCGGGTGAATTAATGCGGAGAACTATTGCTTTTATAGATTTATCCTCACGGTATTTTTTGAACTGCCTTACAATTGCGTCTGAAGAGAGTATGGTAAAATCGAGGTCAACAACTGCAATCTTATATTTACCCGAACCCGATACTTCATAGTCGTAAGATTTATCCGTGCTTTGCATTATTGTGCCTGCAAGTACAAGGAATGCAATTCCCGTAAAAATTAACGCAATGACAATGAGGCTTATAAATATGCCCCAGAACCACCTGCCGCTGTTCGATTTCTGCTGTCCGTTCAAAATTGTTTTTTTTTATAAAGCGTTTTTCTTCGTAAGTGCGTCTTCAGCTTTATCCTTCTGACCCAGGGCGTCGTATGCGTTATAAAGAATTTCATAACTGTCTTTCAGCATATCCTTGCTCTTGCTCGTGGCAACAAGCGCTTCTAAACTTTCGACAGCTTTCGAGAGATATGGTTTATATTCTTTATCGCTTTTATTGTCAGATGCC
The DNA here is from genome assembly GCA_026390755.1 of Ignavibacteriota bacterium. Taxonomy (GTDB): domain Bacteria; phylum Bacteroidota; class Ignavibacteria; order Tepidaquicellales; family Tepidaquicellaceae; genus JAPLFI01. The sequence continues at coordinate 143 of JAPLFI010000573.1, read as the reverse complement.
ATTTTAACTGCAATCTGGTAATTGCAGAATCCCATATTGAATAATGAACTTTCGTAATAACTATTGTCTTTAGGAAGATAATTAATCTTAACTACTTCCGAAAAAATCCCCAGAGCTTTATCGTAATTCTCTGTCTGTCTTGC
>JAPLFI010000086.1:442-2642 GCA_026390755.1 Ignavibacteriota bacterium | reverse complement strand
TTTTTTTTTTTTTTATATTTCAAATTTAAAATATTGAATTCATTTACTTAAAATTTAACACTTAACACTTAATTATTCTCCCGTATTCCTTTTAACAGCGTCTGGATTTACGCGAACTTCCGGTTTAACATCAGCGGACGGAATATCGTCCGTTTTCTTACGGAATAAGCCGAAAGGAATTTTTGAAAGCGCGAAAACACCCGCGGTAAAAAGTCCGGTAGTGAGTATGAAATTTTTTCTTTTAAGTTTTAAATTCTTTAGATTTTCTAAAGTATTCATTTCTTTATATTTAAAATATTAACTAAGAACTTTTGACACTAATTTTCACAAATTATTACGAATTAGAACTTAAGAACTTTTATAAGAACCTTTTACCACCAAAACACGGAAACACTAATATCAATTATCAATTTTTAACTAACAAAGTTCTATTGAACACTTAACACTTAACACTTAACACTTAACTAACGGTGGCATGCCGAGCAATTTTCGGGTCCTTTCTTTAGATTATTTTTAATATCTGAATAATTAACAATTTTCGTTTCCGGTTTCCTGTGACAGGTAAGGCATGCGCCCATAGTAAACGAATTAACCTGACCGACAACTTCCATCTGCTTAACGTCTCCGTGACAATTAACGCAGTCAATCCCTTTATTGACATGCGCACTGTGATTGAAATAAACAAAATCCGGCGTTTTATGTATGCGTTTCCATTCGAGCGGTTTATTCTGCTCGAAGTATGATTTTAGTTTCAGGATTTCCGGACGGTCAATACGCGCAAGAGAGTGGCAATTCATACAAATATCAACTGCCGGAATGCTTGCCGTTCTTGATTTATCAACTCCCGTATGACAGTATTTGCAGTCAACCTGCATTGTACCCGCGTGAAGCTTATGAGAGAATTTTACGGGTTGTTCGGGAGCGTAACCTATGCTGTTTCTTTCGGCATAAGAGGCGTAATAAGTAATTGCGAATACGGCTATTGCGACGAAAGCAATAACCGGTAAACGCACTTTCAGATTGTAATCGAGTAAATGTTTATTCATAAAAAAAATTATGCATAATAAACGAAAAAATAAACTGAAATAGTAATAAGTTTGCATAATAAACGAAAAAATAAACTGAAATAGTAATAAGTTTTAAGTTTTAAGTGTTAAGTGTTAAGTGTTAAGTGTTAAGTGTTAAGTTTCAAGTGTTAAGTGTTAAGTGTTAAGTGTTAAATGTTAAGTGTTATTCTACCAAATACTAAATACCAAATACCAAATACCAAATACTAAATACTAAATACCAAATACTAAATACCAAATACTAATTATCCGCTATGACTGATTTAACAAACGCTTAAAAATAAAAATTCATTAAAAATCAGAATTTTCTGTGATTTATTAAAACCTAAATAAATTAAATCTAAATAATTATATTAGTAACAATATATGCAATATAACAAACTTTAATCACTTTTAATGGAAATAAATAAAGGGCTAATAAAAATAAATCTGGACGATGCTTTTATAGGCGGCGATGAAATTAAAGCCGTAAGCGAACAGGCTGTAAAATGTCACGAAACGGTCATTAATAAATCGGGAAAAGGGAATGATTTTCTCGGCTGGGTTGACCTGCCTTCGGCGATTACGGAAGAAGAAATAAAAGCCATTGAAGAAACCGCATATTACCTGCGAAGAAAATCCCGGCTGATAGTGAGCATCGGCATAGGCGGCTCATACCTCGGAGCCAGAGCGGTGACGACTGCTCTGGGGCATGCATTCAAGCCGCTATTGAAAAAGAAAAACCGGTATCCCGAGGTGATATACGCAGGACAGAACATCGGAGAGGACTATCACTCGGAATTGATAGAAGCGCTCAACGACAAAAAATACTCTATTATAGTAATATCAAAATCCGGCACGACCACTGAGCCGGCAGTCGCATTCAGAATACTGAAAAATCACATTGAGAAAAAATACGGCAGGGAAGTTGCCGCAACGAGGATTGTAGCAATTACAGACAGGCAAAAAGGGGCGCTAAAAAAATTAGCAGGCAAAGAAGGATATAAGACCTTTGTTATACCTGACGACGTCGGAGGCAGGTTCTCCGTTTTAACGCCTGTGGGTTTACTGCCGATTGCCGCGGCGGGTTTCGACATAAGAAAAATGCTTGAAGGCGCTAAGGAAATGGAAGAAATGCTTAAATCAAGTGCTTC
>JAPLFI010000086.1:0-401 GCA_026390755.1 Ignavibacteriota bacterium | reverse complement strand
ATACAGGCGCGGCAAGGGTATTGAGATTCTCGCGAGTTACACACCTTCGCTGAATTACTTAATCGAATGGTGGAAACAGCTCTATGGAGAGAGCGAAGGCAAAGACGGAAAAGGGATATTTCCTGCGGGGGTGAATTTCACAACAGACCTGCATTCGATGGGGCAGATGATTCAGGCGGGAGTTAGAAATATATTTGAAACCGTATTATGGGTTGATAAATCACGCAGTACACTCGCTGTGCCGGAGGACGCGGCTAACCTTGACGAGCTGAATTATATATCGGGGAAACAGTTGCATGAAGTAAACGAGAAGGCAATGCTCGGAACGGTTATGGCGCATATTGAAGGAGGAGTGCCGAATATAAAATTAAGCATTCCGGAACTGAACGAAAAGACGCTGG
>JAPLFI010000206.1 GCA_026390755.1 Ignavibacteriota bacterium | reverse complement strand
TGTATGATGTCGGATTCCAGGGATTTGAATTCGGGGCAACTACAAGATTCTGATTAATTGTTAAAACAAAAAGAAACTCTAACACCGACGATAATCAAAGAACTTTTTTGTCGGATGGATGACTATATCTAAACCCAATTTTTTCTTACCAAAAGAATTTAATAGTATCCAAATTAATACTTTTTTCTTCTAAATTCTTTTATTTGCTAAAAATTTAGTTGTACCTATCTGTTAATTTTTAAAAAATGAAGTTATTATATTAAGGACTTGAATTTAGTAATTGAATCGCTCAATTCAGGTATTAGAAAAATTGAAAGTTGAAACCACCAACCACACCTGCCTGTGCAAGAATATATCACAGGCAGGCCGGACTTTACGGATTATTAAGTCATTCTTTATACTGCCTAATAGTTACTGTTATACTTAATTTACAACTGTATTTATCTTCTGTAGCTGAAGCCGAGATTTATGTTGAAAAAAGATTTGGCATTGCTCGCGTCTCCGTTTATTGCCGTTCCGGAGCTGAATGCGTAATTATATTTTCCGTCCAGTATTATTCCCGAATTCCGGTCAATATTGAATATACAACCGAGTTCCGGACCCACGGCGAAATGCCAGTTATTATTGTCTATTAAGTTCGCGCCGAGCTGTAATCTTTGTTTGGCATAAACGGTGCCGACGTTTGCCTGTATATAAGGTATCACCGTGCTATTTGGGCTGTTGCTGAAAAAATAAGACGCATTAACGTAAAGCGGTACATAATTAATATACCTTGCCTGAGGTCCCGAAATTGTTGTATTGTAATTGTTGTACATGAATTGCGAAGTCCCGTTTGCATCCTCCTGTCCGAAAATATTCCATCCGGCCGAAATACCCAAGCCAACATTATTTTTTACAAAAGATCTGTATGAAAACGAAAAACCTGCCCAGCCCGGTTTACTCAGGAAATCCGAAGTCTTTCCGATATTATAGGCAGTACTGTATTCAAGGGTAACAAGACTGGTTCCCTGCCTTAACTGGCAAAAGCCCGTATTCAGGAACAAAAGCGATAATATAATTATTAAAAAATATTTATTTAATATATTCATTTTATTATTATTTTGTAGTTTTTAATTATGTTTTAAATAAGGAGACTGGTTGAAAGCCTTGTTTATTCCGTTCTGAATTCTTGTCGCAGTGTTTTGCTGATTCATTACTCCGTTCAGAATTCCTATCCACTGAGCCGGAATGGTTGTGCCGGTTTTCACTTTATGGTCCGCAATAATAATTACGACTGTGCCTGTTGTATAACTGCTTGTAGAGCCGTAATAGTTCGGGTCGCAGTAAGTATATCCATAGTAACCCCAGTAGCAGTAACCGCCGGAGCTGTAAACGTACGTGTTGGAAGTTGTGCCCATGGAAACAATTACATCTGCCTGTGTCGAATCAAGAACCTTTGTCCACCCTAAATTATTCAGATTTGTGATTGTTGAGGACTTAATTAATGAGTTGTAAACGCTTGACCCGCCCCCGTTGAACTGATTCACGGTATCAACGAGATAATACCGGGTTACAGACTGGAAATTATAACCTGTATTATACGATGATGATACTATATCATAATTATCCGAAGTTACGGCATAATCATAATAACAGGATGAGAATAATACCAGCAATAAAACCGGTATAAACAAACCTGCTTTCTTAAATTTTGTTTTCATTTTTAGTATTTTAATTTTTTAAAAATTTTGTGCCAAAAACAGCAAATATTTGATGAACGAAGCGTAAACTAAAATTATATGTTATAAGAATCAATGTATTTTTTCAATCATAAACCGGTGTATATTTCCCAAAATAACGGTTCTATTGCCCGTTATATTTTAAGAATAAAGCTGTAATGTCGTCCGATTGTTTAAATCCGGCGGCAAAACTCCTGACGTCAGCCATAACAACATCAACAAGCGTATCAAACGAATCTGCGGACCTCACCAATGCGAACTTCTACAATTCAGTGATTAAAAATACGGATTTCACAGGCGCTAAACTCGAAAGGGTTAACTGGGAAAACTCGAAGAAATTAAATATTCTTGAAGATTCAAAATAAAGAAGTGCCTCTATGAAACTGCAATCGAGGTGAAATATTTTTAAATAACTTGGAATTGATTTTCTTTATCATAATATGTAATTTGAGGTCAATTTATTACAAATCTATAAATATTTTTAGAGGATAAAATGCTGAATCACCTTGACTATTACAGGCTGCCGTGGAACCTGACCGACAACTCGATCTCATGGCTTGAGCCAACCGCGAAATGCAACCTTGCCTGTGACGGTTGTTACAGGAAGAACGAAGCAAAGCACAAATCCCTGGAGGAAGTCAAAGCTGAAATAGACCTGTTCAATAAAGTAAGAAAAGTTGACGCCATATCGATTGCCGGCGGCGACCCTTTATTACATCCGCAGATACTCGAAATTGTTAAATACATAAAAGACACGGGGTCCAAACCGATACTGAACACGAACGGCCTCGCACTAACGAAGGAACTGCTCAGGGAACTGAAAAAAGCGGGTGTTTACGGCTTTACCATACACATAGACAGCAAGCAGGGAAGGCCCGGTTGGAAAGACGCAGACGAAATCAAGCTCAACGAACTGAGGTATAAATACGCCCGTATGCTGGCAGACGAGGGGGGATTATCCTGCTCGTTCAACTCCACGGTTTACGAAGATACCATGCATTACATACCGGAGATGCTGGAATGGGCACACAGGAACATTGATATAGTGCAGGTTATGGTCTTTATTTTATACCGCGCGGAGAAAAAAGGCGAATTCGAATATTTCTGCGGTCCGGAAAAAGTCCCGATGGAAAACCTGGTGTATAATGAAGAATATGAAGAAAGAACGGACATTAAAGCACCTGAAATCATAGATTTAATAAGGACAAAGTACTCTAATTTTGGACCATGTGCTTATCTGAACGGCTCAAATGACCCTGAATCTTTCAAGTGGCTTCTGAGCGGCAGGCTCGGCACGAAGAAGAAAATTTTCGGTTACATGGGGGCAAAAGCGATAGAAATCGTGCAGACATTCAATCATTTGTTCAACGGCAGGTACCTCGCATACTCACCTCCCAATATGACGGGAAAGGGGAGGTCGATGCTGTTACTGGGAATATTCGATAAACTGCTGAGAAAGACGTTCTGGAATTACATGAAAAACCCGTTCAACATCTTCAGCAAACTTCATTACCAGAGCGTAATGATAATCCAGCCTGTTGACATTATGGAAGACGGAAGGCAGAACATGTGCGACGGATGCCCCGATATGACGGTATGGAACGGAAAGCTTGTATGGTCATGCAGGATGGAGGAGCAGGAAAATTTCGGCTACAACCTGCAGTCTTACCCGAAAGGCCATTTTGAGGACAAAAAGAAAGAATTAATTGCAATTGAAAATAATAATAATTAAATACTATGTTGAATAACAAAATTAATATACTCTTCGTGATTTTACTCGCCGGATTGCTGCTTGCCGGCTCAGCCCCGCTTAAAGCTCAGAACGATAACAGCCAGGAAATGAATAAACTGATGGACGAAGTGAAGGCCGACAAAAAAGCATTAATAATGAGTTATATGGGATTGACCGACGCGGAGAATAAATCGTTTCTTCCCGTGTACAACGAATACCAGGCCGAGCTTAAGTCTCTTAACGTCAGGCTTATGAATGTTATTGATGAATACGCGAAAGCATACAAGGGAAATTCAGTAACGGATGAGCTTGCACGCAAGCTGCTGGATGAGGCAGTATCGATTGACAATATGGAATCGGAAATGAAAGTTGTATATTCGAAGAAGCTCCTTGAAATCCTGCCGCCGGTAAAAGTATTCAGATATCTGCAGATGGAAAATAAGATAAGGGCGGCAATAAAATACGAATTAGCCACGGGAATACCCCTGATGTAGGGAAACGGTAAAAGTTAATTACCCGGAGCAGGTTTTTGCTGCGGGAATATTACCATTAAATTTTCATTTCCATGATCTTTTCAATGAACCAGTCTTTGGCGATGAGGTTCGGTGTTTCCGAAACTTTGTTGAGGAAATAACCTATCTCCTTTTTATCCGGGTTCAGCCTGAGTTTAAGCTCGGAATATTTCTTTATGAAATTCTCAACCCATTTATTCTTCTTAAGTTTCAGCCCGACTATAATATAATCCCTGAACGCTAATGATGGATACCGGATTACTCTCAGTTCGTTATACAAACCAAGTTTTAACTTAATATTGTACAGCATGAATAACTCTTTCAGAAACTCAGGTTTTCCGGAATTTACTTTGTCCAGTAGTCTCGATATCATCGTATCAAAAAAGCTGTTTTTTTTTGCGAATCCGTAATTTTATAAAGATTTTTGAATAAAATATCGCTGAATTTTTTGTAGACAGCTTCATCATTTATATCCGCATAGCTTTTATAAAGGTAATAAACGAGTATAATGAGCAAATGATCGGGATTATTCCTTTCTTCAAGTATCCGTATAAATTTATCTGCCTTAAAGTTGTTCATCAGATCGAATGCGATATTATTACTGGCATTGATTTTTATTGCTTTTGGGACTGATATTCAAGCATCATGTAAAAATACAATTCTAATGATAGCCTACTTTATAGATGGTACTTATATGAGTATGGAAGGTTTTAACGACAAAATAAATGATAGCGGTTATACCTCGCTCTTAGAGAATTCAAAAGAAACAAGAAGAACTTTTTGGTTCATCACACCAAAAAATTTGGTTGTACATATCTGTTAATTTTTAAAAAATGAAGTTTTTACATTAAGGACTTGAATTTAGTAATTGAATCTCTCAATTTGACTTCAATATTTGATTTTTAGAGTGAACTCAGAATAAAATCTAAATGAGCAGAGTTTCAAAATATATAATCAGCAACATGAAAATATTATTAATAAATATCTTTATAGTGTTTTTGTCTGTTGTGTTAATGACGGATTTTGCAATTTCCCAGGAGCATAATGATAGTATTAAAACGAAAGTGAAAAGTGATACAGCTAATTCCAAAACCGTATTTGTGAAACCAACCCGGGGGAACATAGAATCGCTGGATACTGCAACTTTCAATGTTAATGAAATAAAAGTCATAGGATATCCGTATGTTTTTTACACACCTGAAACTCAGCTGGCATTCGGTTTAGGCGGAATGGTATATTTCAGGACAGCTCTGCAGCCGGCGCAGAAACCTTCTAAAATTACCATCGCAGGATATTATACGACCAATAATCAGTATTTAATTTCACTTAAGCCGAGAATTTATTTTCCGGGAAAAAAAAGAACTTATCTTGAATCGGATTTTTATTTTTCATACGATGTCGGGAAATTCTATGGCTTAGGGAATTCTACGAAAGAAATAGACAGCGTTAATTATAAAACATCATCTTTCGGAATATATGTTGAAGCACAGAGAAAAGGATTGGTTTTTGACTTGCTGCAGGTTGGGCTGATATACGACTATATTAATGTCGGAATGAAAGATAAAATGAATAATCCTAACCTTTATGATAGTTCGGTTACCGGTATTGACGGAGGTAAGGTAGGGGGGCTGGGATTAAGCTGGACATACGACGGCAGAGATAATATATCATTCCCGTCATCGGGAGGGCTTTATAAAATGTCGGGAATATTTTACGGGAGGTTTTTCGCGAGTGATTTCACTTATAACAGGTACAGATTTGATTTAAGACAGTATGTTGCACCCATAAAAGATAATATACTGGCATTTCAGATATATTCTGATTTAAACACAGGATCACCGCCATTTTTCTGTATGCCTGCACTTGGGGGTTCAACCAGAATGAGGGGGTTCTTTGAAGGCAGGTACCGTGATAAGAACTATCTTATGGGTCAGTTAGAATACAGAAAAATAATCTGGTGGCGGATAGGAGTAGCGGCTTTTTATTCTGTTGGTGATGTATTCGGAAATTTCAATCAATTAAAACTCTCTGAACTTAAACAATCTTACGGATTTGGGTTAAGGTTTGTTTTTGATACTAAAGAAAAAATTAACCTCCGCGTTGATTTCGGGAAGACCAAAGAAAGCACAGGAATATATTTTTCGATGGATGAAGCTTTCTGATACAAACGGAAGGGATTTTTCATTCCGGCGATAGCAGTTAATCTGATTACCGGCGGATTATTCTCATTATTACACGGAAAAATAGGAAATTTTTGATATCGAAAGTTCCTGCGATATGCAGTATCTTGCTACAATTTTATTATTATTTGTGAATGCGCGAAGATTTAAAAAATACAAGAAAGAAATTTCAGATAGACAGTCTTAAGTTTGAAAAACTGTTATCCATGCTATCGGCAAGGTTTATCAATGTCCCAGCTCAGAATGTGGATAACGAAATCAATGAATCTCTTAAACAAATTTGCAATTATCTTTGTCTTGATTTAGCGTCATTATGGCAGATTAACAGGGAAAATCCTGATGAAGCTGTTCTGACTCATTATTACCGTATTCCGGATGGTCCAGTAGTGCCTGATAAATGGGAAGCTAAAAAAGCATTTCCCTGGACATTAGAGCAAATGATTAAGAAAAAGGAATGTGTATATTCTAATCCGTCCGAATTACCTCCCGAAGCTCATATAGAAATGGAATCGAGGCGCTACCTCGGCCTCTTATCGCATGTAACATTTCCTTTATATACATGTGATGGACCGGTAATCGGCGTCCTTACTTTTAACACAATACGCGAGGAAGTTGAATGGTCGCAAGAAGTAGTGAATAAATTGCGGTTTGTTTCACAGGTATTCGTTAATGCGCTTGACCGTAAGCGTACGGATGAAATACTGTGGGTAAGCGAAGAACGCCTGAGATTAGCCGCTTCTTCTGCAGGTGCAGGTTTCTGGGATTTAATAGTAAGTACAGGTCAGTTATGGGTGAATGAAGGAACCCGGAATTTATACGGCTTCAGGACAGATGAGTGCATTATCCTTAAAGATTTCTTTAATAGAATTCACACTGACGACAGAAAGAGTGTTGAAAGAGATATTCAGAATTCGATTCATACAGGAACATACAACAATGAACACAGGATTCTGCTCCCGGACGGACAAATTCGATGGATATCAGGACGCGCTGCTTTCTATTACAATTCAGAAAAAAAAACTGAACGTTTACTGGGGATTTCGATTGATATTACTCATTCCAAAACAACACAAATATCGCTTGAAAAAGCGCTGGCTGACGTTAAAAAACTCAAAAAACAGCTGCAAAAAGATAATATCTATTTAAAAGAAGAAATCAAGTTCCAAACAAATTTCGAACACATATTAGGTCACAGTGACGCAATAAAATACTGCCTTTTCGGTGTGGAAAAAGTTGCTCCTCTGAAAACAACTGTACTGATATACGGCGAGACGGGAACTGGAAAAGAATTAATTGCGCGTGCAATTCATAGCGCAAGTTCTCGTAAAGACAGGCCTCTGATAAAAGTAGATTGTTCCTCCCTTCCCCAGAGCATCATCGAAAGCGAACTCTTCGGGCATGAAAAAGGCGCATACACCGATGCAAAATCCAAAAGCACGGGAAGGTTTGAACTGGCTGACGGTTCAACTTTATTTCTGGATGAAATCAGCGAACTTCCTCTCGAAGCTCAGTCGAAACTCCTGCGTATAACGCAGTACGGTGAATTCGAAAGGCTGGGAAGTTCAAAAACACATAAGATGGATGTACGGCTTATAGCTGCTACAAACCGTAACCTTGAAGAAGAAGTGAAAAAAGGGCGTTTCCGCGAAGACCTTTTTTTCCGACTTAATGTTTTTCGTATTACTGTTCCGCCGCTTCGTGAGAGAAAAGAAGATATTCCCGAAATGGTACTCCAGTTTGTCAAAAACATGAACAGAAAATTAGGAAAAAAAATAGAATATATTTCACAGTCAACTTTGAATCAGTTAAAAGCTCATACATGGCCCGGAAACGTTCGTGAACTCGAAAACCTTATTGAATACAGTGTTATTACATCAGCCGGAAATGAACTGGAAATTAATTTAGCACCCCGGACTGAAACATATAAAGAAACAGAAAATGTAAATAACCTTCCTCTGGCAAAAATGGAAAAAGAGTATATTATAAAAGTACTCGAAAAAACGAACTGGAAGATTGAAGGACCCGGCAGTGCTTCCGGAATACTGAAACTTGCGCCGAGCACTCTTCGAGACCGTATGAAGAAAATGAAAATCAGGCGTAAATAATTACACAGAAAAAAGAAAAAGAATAATATATTTTCCAGATACAAAAAAATTACTTTATATAACTATTTTTATAAATCGTAAATAAATTATTTAATCTTAAAATTAATAAAGCATGAAAACAAAAAAAGAAATACAGCGCTCGGTTCTTCCGATTCCCGATAAAGCATACAGCGGTCTGATTACATTCGATGCCAGGGACCCTGATATGAAATTTCCGCCTATAGAACAATTGCGTCCGCCTGAGGGCGCGCCCAATGTACTTATAGTGCTGATTGATGATGCAGGTTTTGGTTCAACCAGTACTTTCGGAGGTCCGTGCCATACACCAAATGCAGAGAAACTTGCTTCAGCAGGTCTGAAGTTCAACCGTTTCCATACTACCGCTCTCTGTTCACCCACGAGGCAGGCGCTCCTGACGGGACGCAACCACCATTCGGCAGGAATGGGCGGTATAACAGAAATTGCAACAGGTGCACCTGGCTATTGTTCCGTACTGCCAAACACTATTTCGCCTCTGGCACAGACACTGAAGCTTAACGGATACAATACGGCGCAGTTCGGCAAGTGCCACGAGGTGCCGGTGTGGCAAACCAGCCCTGCCGGTCCGTTCAATCAATGGCCCACAGGCGGAGGCGGTTTTGAATATTTCTACGGCTTTATAGGCGGCGAGGCAAATCAATGGTATCCGACGCTATATGAGGGTACAACACCTGTCGAACCGAAGAAAACACCCGAAGAAGGTTACCATCTTATGGAGGACATGACAGATAAGGCAATGGACTGGATAGGACAGCAAAAAGCACTTGCGCCTGATAAACCTTTCTTTATTTACTTTGCTCCGGGAGCGACACATGCACCTCATCATGTGCCGAAAGAGTGGGCTGATAAGTATAAAGGGAAATTTGATGCAGGCTGGGACAAACTTCGTGAAGAGACTTTTGCCCGTCAGAAAAAACTCGGGGTTATTCCGCCTGACTGCAAACTCACGCCGCGCCACAAAGAAATCCCGTCATGGGATGAGATGCCTGAGCCGTTCAAGCCGGTGCTTCGCAGGCAAATGGAAGTTTATGCGGGTTTTATGGAATACACAGATTATCATGTGGGCAGGTTATTCGAATCATTAGAGAAACTAAACATCATGGAGAATACGCTTGTTTATTACATCATAGGCGACAACGGCGCTTCTGCCGAAGGGTCGCTCAACGGATGTTTTAACGAGATGAGTTATTTCAATGGACTGCAATCATTCGAAACACCTGAGTATTTAATGGAAAGAATTGACAAGCTCGGTGGACCGGAATCATACAATCACTATGCAGTGGGCTGGGCACATGCAATGAACACTCCTTACCAGTGGACAAAGCAGGTTGCTTCACACTGGGGCGGAACGCGTAACGGCACCATCGTTCACTGGCCAAAAGGCATAAAATCAAAAGGTGAGATACGCTCGCAATTCCACCATGTGATTGATGTTGCGCCAACTATACTGGAATCTGCGGGAATACCGGAGCCTCATTCTGTGAACGGCGTTCAGCAAAAACCGATTGAAGGTGTCAGTATGTTATACTCATTCAACGATGCGAAAGCAGAAGAACAGCACGTGACACAGTATTTCGAAATGTTCGGCAACAGGGGAATATATCATAAAGGATGGACAGCAGTTACAAAGCACGTAACACCTTGGATACAAGCTAAAAATGTCCCGCTCGACGACGATGTATGGGAACTTTACGATACAACTAAGGACTGGAGCCAGGCGAATGACCTTTCAAAACAGATGCCCGAAAAGCTTCACGAGCTTCAGCGTTTGTGGATTATAGAAGCGACAAGATACAATGTTCTGCCCATAGATGACAGGTTGATGGAAAAGCTCAACCCGGATACTGCCGGACGACCCGTGCTGATTAAAGGAAAAACTCAAATCCTATTTGGCGGCATGGGACATTTGTCCGAGAACTGCGTACTGAATCTTAAGAACAAGTCGCATTCCGTAACTGCCGAGATAGTGGTTCCGGAAAAAGGTGCGGAAGGAGTCATTATAGCCCAGGGCGCAAACATAGGAGGCTGGAGCTTATACGCTAAAAACGGCAAGCTGAAGTACTGTTACAACTGGGGCGGCTTAAAGCACTTTTACGTTGAGGGAACAACGCCTATTCCGGCAGGAGAGCATCAGGTGCGCATGGAATTTGATTATGCCGGCGGCGGACTGGGCAAAGGCGGTAAGGTCACACTATTTACTGACGGCAAAAAAGTCGGAGAAGGTGACATCGCCGCTACGCTGGCAATGATATTCTCTGCTGATGACGGTTGTGACGTCGGGGAAGATACCGGAGCACCCGTATCGGAAGATTACGGACCGCACGGAAACGGATTCAACGGAAAGATCAAAGGCGTTCAGCTTGCGATTGCGGAAGCGGCGGAAGATTCGGATCATCTCATCGACCCGGCAGATGCCATACGAATGGCAATGGCACGGCAATAAGAAAATTACACACTGACGGCGCCGGTAAATATGAAACCGGTGCTGTCAGTTCTTCCACGGTATTCCGTGGTATCCCACGGTATAAATTCCAAATGTTTTTTTATAAAGCACCCAAAAAGTGTATTTCCTTTCATTAAAAGCCATCTTTCCATTTTTGAATCCGGTCAATCTCTGGCACAATAATTGCCTATAGTTTATTATCTATAATCCTTCGAAAATTAATTTTAGACCTATGCATGAAAATTTAGAGTACATCAAAAACCTGTTTTACTCCGGAGGAGAAGTAATCGTATTAATACTTGAGATGATTTCCGTTATTTGTATTGTATTAGGTATTATTGTATCCGTTAAGCAGATGGTGATTAGAAGAATAAGTAAAACCGAAAAGACTCCGTTATACATAAAAGTTCGCATGAAATTCGGCGGCTGGCTTGCGCTTGCACTTGAATATCAACTGGCGGCAGATATTGTAGGTACAACGATTGCTCCTACTTATGAACATGTGATAAGATTAGGCGCAATTGCCCTGATACGTACATTTCTCAATTACTTCCTGAACAAGGAAGTTAAAGAAGAAGTAGAAACAAGAAAAGTACTCATCGAATCAGGATTGACAGATGACAGGTAATCCATGTGTCGGGAAAGGTTTAATTAAAAACGCGGCAAAACCGCTTTTCAGGTGATTCGCAATAAAAAGCTAAAAAAATACATAATAAAAAATATTTTTAATTAATACTCTAAATAACAATAAGAAAGGAAATACAAAAATGTCAAGAGAAAACGTTAATAAATCCACAGGAAAAGTAACAGTAGATAACCCGCGAGTCGACCGGCTGAAGGAACAGCTCAGGAGCACTCCGCAGGAGATTGATAACGAGCGAATAAGGATTATGTCTGAGGTGTACGAAGGTACATCCGGCTATCAGCAGATTCTCCGCAGGGCTAAATTCTTTGAACAGCTTATTGAAAGGAAGAGGTTGTATATAGACGAAAATATAATTGTGGGAAGTATGGCAAGTACTGTTAACGGTATTTACACATATCCTGAGTGGAATGTTCAATGGATGAAAGAAGAGAATACCGTTGAAAACTCGAAAACAGAAGAAGACCGAAAGGCAAATAAATGGGCACTCGAATATTGGGATAAGTGGGCGTTAAGGCCGCGGGCTGACGAAATCTTTATTAAAAAATATGGTTATGACCCTGATCCTGTTTACCAGGCAGGGCTTGTTGCTGAATTTATGTCGTGGCCCGGAGGCGGCGGCAATCTCAATTATCCGAGGGTTTATAACGAAGGTCTTGCCGGCATGATAAAAGAAGTTGGGGAGCGTCAAATGGCTCTCGATATGCGCTTGCCGAATGCTTCTAAGTTTTATTTCTATGAGGCAAGCCTTATAACTATGAATGCTGTTATCAGATTAGCACATCGTTATGCTGAACTGGCACGCGATATGGCGGCAAAAGAAAAGAACGAAGCCCGTAAAGCAGAACTTTTAGCTATTGCCGAAACCTGTGAATGGGTTCCTGAACACCCGGCACGCAACCTGCGCGAAGCCATCCAGTGCCATTTCCTGTGTCACATCTGTGCCGAAATCGAGCAGGTGGGCTGCGGATATTCCGAAGCATACCTTGGCCAGAACCTGGAACCTTTCTATAAACGCGATCTGGAAGCCGGTGTAACAAGCCCCGAAGAGGCAACCTATTTATTAAAGCTTCTTTTTATAAAGCTGAACGAAATAGGATATTATTACGGAGCAAAAGTAGCACTGCAAAACTCTGCAGACCTGGGTCAGAGTATTTCTCTCGGAGGGTTTACCCCGGACGGAGAAGATGCTACTGCCGCAATGGATTTTCATATCCTTGATGCCGCAAATTATCTTCATTTGCCGCAGCCCCCGCTCACATGTGTTTACACAGAAAAAATGAGCGGCAAATTCCTCGAAAAGGTTCTTGATGTAATAGGCACCGGTATCGGTATGCCCCAGTTTGTAAACGGAAATGTGATGATGTTACGGGCTTTAAACCTCTTTGCCGATTCCGAAAAAGGGCTTACACTCGAAAAAGCAAGACGTACCTGTATCGGAGCATGTGTAGGAAGTTATATTCCATACGAAACCGGACATCCTGTTGAAGGACAGCCTAATCTTGGAAAAGTACTTGAACTGACGCTGAACAATGGTTATGACCCGCGCCTGAAAAAACAAATCGGGCCAAAGTCAGGAAATCCCGTGGACTTTAAAAATTTCGAAGAATTATACACAGCATTCGAGAAACAACTTCAGTTTTGTGAAGATACTTTGAGGAGAGAAGCATGGATTGCCAGTATTCTGTGTGCGGAATACCTTCCTGTAACCTGGCGCTCTTTACTTACAGGCGGTTGTATTGAAAAAGGAACCGAAGTATGGAATGGCGGGGCGAATTACTATACTGTTGCCCAGATTGTTGTGGGTGGTATTGATGCTGCGAACGGGTTAATGGCAATTAAAAAATTAGTTTACGAAGATAAAAAAATAACCATGCCCGAGTTGTTAAAAGCTCTGGCATCCAATTTTGAAGGAGAATATAAACACGTAGAAAAAATGTGTTATGAGGCTCCAAAACATGGTAACGACATTCCGGAAATGAACCGTTTCACGCGCAGGGTATATAACTCCATATATCAGGCATTCCAGAATGTAGAAGGCGGAGGAAATTATATAAGCAAAGACATCAAATCTGCGCCCGATGCTTATACAAAGAGTATCCATAACCTGATGGGACTTGTAACCGGAGCATTACCAACCGGTAAAAAAGCCGGTGTTGCACTTTCCGATGGAAGTCTTTCGGCAATGCCGGGCACCGATGTCAACGGTCCTACTGCATTGGTGATGTCTGCGGCGAAAAGTCAGGATTCCATCAAGTTCACTGCTACGCACATGAACATGAAACTCCCGCCTGACCAACTAAAAACGCGCAAGGGCAGAGTAAATGTTCTGAATCTGGTTAAAACCTATTTCGACAATGAGGGGTATCATATTCAATTCAATGTACTCGATACCAATATCCTGAGAGAGGCGCAAAAACATCCGGAAAAATACCGCGACCTCGTGGTTCGTGTAGCAGGTTTCAGTGCCTTCTTCACCAAACTGCACGTGGGCGTACAGAACGAGGTCATCGAGCGCACATTGCAGAGTTTCGAACAGCATTAATAATTGAGAAGTTATATGTAAGGCATAGCGATGTGTTATGCCTTACTTTTCAACAAAAATGTTTTGGTAAAAAATCCTAAAAAAAAAAATTATGAGTACAGATAAAAGAAATAAGCGCGTTGCCATTATGGTAGGTGCCGGTTACATTCCCGGAATAAATGCTGTGGTTGCGGGGGCTGCCCTTTCTGCCGGCAAATTAGGATGGGAGTTGGTGGGCATACTCGATGGATTCGAAGGTATTCTTTATCCCGAAAAATATCCTAACGGCGGATTAATTGATATAAACCCACAGATACTGAACCTCGATCCAAATACGGGCAGTGTTCTTGGCCAGTCTATTCAATGTTCGAACCATCAATGAATTGGAAATGGTAGAGGAAGTGGATATGTCGGATGAATTACTTAAAAAATTAAAAGCGGAAAAGATTGATGCAATTATTTCGATAGTCGGCGGAAGAGGTATGAGTATTCTTTATCAGCTTCACAAAAAAGGTTTGAATACAGTGTGTGTACCCCGTTCCATCGAAAACGATATTGCATCCACTTCGGTATCATTTGGGTTTAACACTGCGCTTACTTTTACCATTGATATGCTCGACCGTGCGCGTCTGGCGGCGAAGGCTGCCCGGAAAATTGCTGTGGTTGAAGTACTGGGCGAAGAAACAGGATGGATTGCCTTGCAAGCCGGTATTGCAGTTGCTGCCGATGCGGTTCTGATTCCTGAGATTCCGGTAGATTTGAAAAATGTGGCAGAACACTTAAAAAATAAAATGTCAGGCAAAAAGTCCTGGGGTCTGGTAGTTGTGGCGCAAGGTGCAAAAATTATCAATCAGAAGAAAAATGAAGTAAAAGTTTCATCACTTAAAGCTTCGTTATCGCCACTGGCAACCAGTGATTCCAACAGTGAATTTGTTATTCATAAATCAGGTCAGGCGGCACAGGCTGTGGCTGAAGGATTGCAACTGCGGATAGCCGAGGAAACTTTTCCGATGGTAATTGGTCCCTGGGTCAGAGGCGGCGCGCCGTCGGCGGTCGATCGCCAATTGGGTGTAGCTTTAGGTGCAGGCGCAATTCAGGCACTTGAAGCCGGCAAAAACGGGGTTATGGTGTCGTTTGTTCCTCCGGATGTGAAGTTCGTCCCGCTTGCTGAGGCTATAAACAAAGTAAGGACTATACAAGCTGAAAGCATGTTTTTTCAGGTAGCAAATTCATTAGATATATACTTTGGAAAAAAGGAGGCATCAATATGAAAACTCAAACGACAAATATATTAGAGGTAACTGGAACTGTCCTGAATATACAGAGGTATTGCAGCCACGACGGACCCGGCACACGTACGAACGTTTTCATAAAAGGGTGCTCCCTGCGTTGCAAATGGTGCGGCAATCCTGAGAGTATCAGGCTGAAGCCGGAAGTTTCGTACGACCCCCAAAAATGTGACGGAAAGAAATGCAGTATTTGTTTGAAAGCGCCCTTCCCCGAAGGCGGTTTTTATTTTGCAGAGGGTGATGATTCAAAAGTAAAAGTCAACTGGCAATTGGCTTCACGGGTCAGCAGTGAAATTGCTTCGCTTTGCCCCACTGGTGCACTCGAAATGTTTGGTAAAACTATGAATGTTGGCGAAGTTTTGGACGAAGTGGAGAAAGACTCCTCCATTTACCGCAATACCGGCGGAGGTATGACCATAAGCGGCGGCGAGGTAATGCTTCAGCCGGACTTTGCAGCAGCTTTGCTGGAGGAAGCACACAACCGCGGCATTAATACAGCCGTAGAAACAGCCTGCAATGCACCATGGTCTTTTCTTGAGAAAGTACTTCCGCATGTTGATACAATGCTTCACGACCTGAAGCTGATGAATTCAGAACGCCATAAAAAATGGACAGGAGTAGGCAACGAGCGAATTCTTGCAAACTTTAAGAAAGCTTACGAAACGTTTCCTGACATAGATTTTATTGCACGCACGCCGCTCATTCCCGGTGTGAATGCAGATGAGGAACATATCAGGGCTGTACTGGAATTCATTAAACCGCACAAAAATGTGATTGATTATGAATTACTTCCCTATCACCGTTTTGGTCTGGGTAAGTATGAATCGCTTGGTGTTGTTTACGAACTCGACGATTACAAAACACCTTCGGATGAAGTTGTTAAACGCTTTCAGGTAATGATTGATGAAGCGTTTGGAAGAAACAAATAATTAATTGAATAATTATTAAAATCTTAGAGTAGTTAATAATGAGTAATAATGAAAATATTTTTAAAGGAGACGGCAACAAGGCAAAATTGAAGTTTTATACTTGTAAAGGCAGTGGTGAATGTATAAAAGCTTGTCCTGAAAAAGCTATAAGTGAAGGTCCTCAACGTATGCCTTCCGCAGTATGTCTTTCTAGCGGAAAGTATGAGATGTTACCCGGAAGAGCGGTTATTGATGAAAGCAAATGTACTGGCTGCGGAGACTGTGTTCCAGTCTGCCCTAATCAGGCAATTGAAATGTCAGCAGTATCATAAGAGAATTTTTTGGTCAGGCGATAAGAATATACTTAGGTTGTCGAATTCTGAATTTTTAAATAATTACAGAATAAAGATATAGAAAGAAAAATATTATGATTAAACATGTTGGACACGGAGGTATTCACCGACGTATAGCTATCAATGTAGGTGCCGGATATCTTCCCGGAATAAATACGATAATTACAGGAACTTCCCAGGCAGCTGGTCAATTGGGATGGGAAATTTTCGAAATCCGCGATGGGTTTGAAGGTTTATTGCAACCTGATCGTTATCCTGATGGCGGATTACTTACACTCAGCCCGCAATTGGCTGCAATACAGGATCCTTCTGAAGGAGGCACCCTTGGCCAGGCACCAAGGGTAGATCCGTTTCACGATACTACGCTTATCAATGGTGGCGTGGATCGTTCTGATGAGATATTAAAAAGATTGAAGGATGAAAATATTGACGCATTAATTTCAGTGGTTGGTAACCAGGGTATGAATATTCTATATAAGCTTCATCGCAAAGGACTTCATACTATTTGTATTCCAAAATCTATCGAGAACGACATTCCCTCTACTTCAGTTTCCTTTGGGTTTAACAGTGCGCTGAGCTTTACCATCGAGATGCTGGGGCGTGCCAGACAAGCGGCAAGGTCTGCCCGTAAAATTGCCGTAGTAGAAGTAATTGGCGAGCAGGCCGGATGGCTGGCACTGCAGGCAGGCATAGCAATTTCTGCCGATGCTGTATTGCTGCCGGAAATTCCATGTAATCTTAATATGTTGGCAAGCAGGCTGGATGAAAAGATTTCACCCAAGAGACCCTATGGTTTAGTGATAGTAGCCGAAGGCGTGAAACTATTCAAAAAACCTTACGAAGATAAATCCGTTTCAACACGTATAGTTTCACTTCCACCGGAGGCAACCGGCGAAGCAACTGAGCAAGTAATGATTCCGTCTGAAAAGACAGCCGAAACACTTGCCGGGGAACTCCAGTTGCTTATTGACAGAGAAACCTATCCGCTTGTTGTCGGACCATGGGCAAGAGGAGGAACACCCACAGCTGTGGACCTGCAATTAGGTATGGCATACGGGGCAGGTGCTATACAGGCATTGAAAGCATCAAAGAATGGGGTAATGGTTGCTTTTGTCCCTCCGGAAATCCAGTACGTGCCATTGGAAGAAGTAATTAATAAAGTAAGATCGGTTTCTGCCAACAGTGAATTCCTGAAAATCGCAGGATCTCTTGGTATTTATTTCGGTAACTTTTCTTCAAAGAAAACTTTACAATCAGAGGAGGTAAAAAAATGAACAATTCCGATATATCAATAGATGTTTACGAAAGACTCGCAAATGTACTGGATGCAACGCCTCAGGGCTTTCCAAGGATGAAGTCGGGAGTGGAAATCAAACTACTCAAATTGGTGTTTACTTCTGAGGAAGTATCTCTTGCCAGTTACCTTACAACGACCTACGAGTATCCTGCCGAAATAGCCATACGTGCTGGAATTTATGAGGATGATGCCATAATGTTACTATCCGGGCTGATTTCAAGGAAACTTGTCCGTATGAAGGGACCTCCCTCTTATCCCGGTATGCCGGCTCCCCCTCCGGGAAAGGATTCGCTGTTCCGGCTTGGTCCGTTTATGATAGGGTGGTACGAAGCATGTATGCGTGTAGAAGGCAAAGAATTTGCAGAACTTTTTCACCAATATATGGAAGAGGGTGGCAGTGAACGAATCCTTGCTCCACGTCCCGGCGTATTAGGTGTAGTTCCCGTACGGGGATCTCTCAAACCGGAATTGATGGCAACGATGGAACCGCACCTTGATATTGATGCTCATTTAAAGCGGCATGAACGTTTTTTGGTGATGGACTGTGTTTGCAAAAAGGAGATGGAGGCTTTGGGAAAAGACGACAGTCGCTATCCATTAAAACGATGCGGGTTTTTAGGACTGCCTGCCAGTGTACCTCTGGGAGAACATGTGCTCGACCGTGAGGAAGCCGACCGGCTTCTACGAAAACTCGAACAAATGGGACATGTAAGTAATGCAGCCTATGGATTTCAGATGAGTGCTGATACACCGCAGTATGTAGGCGGCTGCAACTGCGACCGCTATGCCTGCGGGGTATTTAACAATCACTATCCCAGCCAGCCATCAAACTACAGAGTGGTAAAAGATTACGATAAATGTTCAGCTTGCGGTATTTGTATCGATCGGTGCCCTACCTATGCACATACCGATGGTAACCGTGATGATAGTCTGCCGGAATATAATCGTGACAAATGTATCGGATGCGGTGTTTGTGTAATTGCATGTGACCCATTGGCGCTTGAACTGGAGCCGGTATCAGCAGAGGAGTGGTTTTATACTCCTAAAAGCATGGAGGAATGGGAAGAACTACGAATTAAGAATATGAAAGAAAAATAATTTACTTATAAATATATTGAATCGAGCACTAATAAAATAATAATTTTAAAAAATATATTATGGAAAATATCTTGCAGTTTCTCCAGGCCACATTAGCACCAATGGTGTTGGTCTACACTGTATCGAACCTGGCAGCCATGGGTCTCCAGGTGCGGGTGCCCCAAGTGGTCGCCGCGTTAAAGAATAAAAGAGCCATTGCTTTGATTTTCGTGTGGGGATGGGTGGTGGGACCGGCCTTAGGCTACCTTATAACGTGGATTCTTCCGCTTGCCGAGCCTTACATCATTGTTGTTCGCCTCGGCAGTCTGGCGCCCTGCTTTCCGATTCTTCAGCAGATGGTGGCAAGATCCCGCGGAGATGCAGGTTTCGCGGGAGCCCTCATCCCGCTGGTGGCAATCGGCACGGTGGTGTTGATGCCATTGGTAGGACCCCTGATGATCACGGGGGTGACGATCAACACCTGGGCGCTTGCTAAACCGCTCTTACTAACAATCCTCGTGCCGCTGATAATCGGAGCAGCAATAAGGCATTATGCCGACACTGCCGCAACAAGGCTGTTTCCTGTGATTAAGGGACTGGCACTGGTTACAACATTACTGACGATAGTATGGCTCCTGATAATGTTCGGCAAGGGGATTCTCAACACGGCCGGCGAATTTGCCTTCCTCGCAACAACACTGTATATGATCGGAATGGGCTTGATAATTTATAACTTCAGCTACGGCATGAAACAGAATCAGCGAAGCATCATGGCGCTGGGGCTGGGTTCGATGAATGGCGCTGCGCTGTTCTCGGCGATGATGGCTATTCCGAACGCGGACACGCGTATCTGGGCGATGGGCGTATTATGGATTCTGTGGGAGACTCCCCTCGCCGCCATTGGTGCCGGAATATTCGGCAAACTGGCGGGCAAATCAGGTGAGGCAGACGCGGAATGAACAAAATAAAAAGAAAATTTACTGAACGGAAATGAAAAAGTATTTTCATTCGGAAGTTCAGCATTAATTTGCAAAGTTATATAATAAATATTCTA
>JAPLFI010000104.1 GCA_026390755.1 Ignavibacteriota bacterium | reverse complement strand
GCTTCCGTCATTTCCGAATTCAACCTTTGGTTCACCATTATAATAAAACCAAAAGTCCAGAGAAGACTGACTACGAGAGCATCGAAATAAGGAAGAACGTTAAAAAGACTCGGCGTAAATACTTCACTGACGGATGTACCCGTGAATATTAAATAAGCCCTGTATAAAAATATACCTCCGTGAATAATAAATACTGCCGTATTGAAATTTACCGATGCTTTTATTGAGCGGATTTTATATTTGTAAAGACTTCCAGCCGTTAGAAATGAAATGAATGCATAAGCAATGTTCGTTATACATGAGCGTATCTGAATATTATTATTAATAAACAGGAAGAAGAGAATTAAAATCACGTACGAAACAAAAGCAGGAATTACAATTTTTAAATTTTCTTTCTTATCAAAGAAACGCATAACACCAATATAGATGAAAATTGTTCCTGCAAAGATTACAGCATTTTGTCCGATAATTGCAGTATTGAGAAGTGAGGGAATACTCCGCAGAAGTATAAACGCAAAACCGATTGATTCCGCCGCGCTCCACATCAGCCACCAGCCGATTCCTTTATATACTTTATTCACTTTGTACTGGAGGTAAAACACCAGCACCTGCATCAGATGTGTGAAGCTAAGGATTATTATTATTGTACGAATATCTAAATTCATTTCATTCTCCGGCTGTATTTGCTATTAATAATTTCTTTTATTATTACTTATTATTTTTGTGGTAAAATTTAATTTACGGGAATAAGAAATTCACCGAAGCCCTAATTCCGATTTCCGGCTTTTTAAAATTTCCAAAATAATACTTCGGTCCTAATACAAAATTTATCAACTGTCCGGAAATATTAATTAACTTTGAACCCTGAAATATTACAGCACCCGTTGACACTTTCTTCTTCCATTCATTGCTCATTTCAGCGCTTAATCCGATTCCCCAGCCGCCGTTGAAATTATACAGCGAAACCGGCTGAAAATAGGTGAAACTGTATTCTGGTCTTGTATCGCTCCCTGCGGCGCTCCACAAATGAAAGACCAATGCTCCCAGTATCAGTCTGCCAAATGAATTCATTGCGATAAAATTCGGACCTAATCCCCATTTCTTTGTCGTGAGTTCTTCGGGAAAACCGCTTGGGATATTAATTGCAGGACCTAATCCCCACACCATACCGTCTCCTCTCGGAGATAAAAAAGCATTGATTAATATGTCGCTTATTCCGGTTTGGGTCGTGTTTTTATAGATATCGGTTTGAGAAATTACGGGCACCACGATTCTGTTTAAGGAATTCCAGTTCTTATTTATTGCGAACGGAATTATCGGCATTAGATTCATCGTCCATTTAAATCCATTATTCGGCTCGATGTTAAAATCGATATTATTCTGAAACGGTATGCTTAAATAACCAAGCGGATTTGAGAGTCTTTTAGCAATCTGAATTGCATTTTGAGAATTTGATACAGCAGAACTAAATAGTATAATAACTATAAAAATTATTACTATTTTCATAATATTTATTAGTTTTAATCACAAAATCCATAATTACTCTCAGCGGACTTTGCGAAACCCTTGTGCCCTCCCGCGGTTAGATTTTTTACCGCTATGTTCACAAAGAAAAAATGAAACTCTTATGTTAAATTATACGATTAATTTCGTAATGTCAATAGTGAATATTTAGCTGTCAAATCCGTAAATTTCCCGTGTGATTTATCGGTATTTTACTGTCCTTAAGCATATCCGCGGGAAAAGATAAACCTTTATAAATTGCAAATATGAAATAACTTATATATTTTGACTTTTCGCGGGAGTAATTCAGTGGTAGAATGTCAGCTTCCCAAGCTGGACGTCGCGGGTTCGAACCCCGTCTCCCGCTCAGAAACCAGCCCTAAAACATTTCATTTTCCTTTTATTTTTTCTAACTTGAAGTATGGACAGAATATTTTTCACCGTCGGACCGACAGAGGTTTTTCCGGAAGTAGGGAATCTCTATAATGAGGCGTTCGAAAATAAATTATTTTCAATTTCTCACAGAAGCAAAGAGTTCGAAAGGATTTTTCAGTTTACAGTCTCCTCACTAAAAGAACTTCTCGGAATTCCCGAAGATTTTTATATATTTTTTATCAGTTCCGCAACAGAATGCATGGAAAGAGTAATAGAAAACCTTGTCGAAAAGGAAAGTTTCCATTTTGTTAACGGGTATTTCGCTAAACGATTTTATAATATTTCCGCGCAATTAAAGAAGAATCCAAAATCGGCTGAAACAGCATTCGGAACGGGTTATGATTTCGGGAATGTATTTGTTCCCGACAGTTCTGAAATTGTCTGCATAACACAGAATGAAACCAGCACGGGAGTTGCCATACCTACGGATATGATATACACTTTGAAGAATAGATATCCCGATAAGTTATTCGTAATTGATGCGGTCACGTCTGTGCCATATACGAAATTCAAATTTGATTTAATAGATGCGGCTTTCTTTTCCGTCCAGAAGGGATTCGGAATGCCGCCCGGTCTCGGAGTTCTGATTGTAAACAGAAAGTGTATTGCGAAAGCGCAATCTCTCGCCGATAGAGGTTTCAATACAGGTTCTTACAACAATTTTTTAAAACTCGCTCTCAACGCCGATAAAAGCCAGACTACAATTACTCCGAACATTCCCGCTATATATGTACTCGGCAAAATCTGTGATAGACTGTGCAGGACAGGCATAGAAACAATACGCGAAGAGATAAAGAAAAGAGCAAACCTTGCATATAATTTTTTTGATAAGCATAACTCTGTCCGCCCGTTCGTAAAAGAGAAAACGTGGCGCTCGGATACTACTATCGTACTTGATGTTGACGGAGATACGGAAAAGATAATGTATAAACTCGCTTATAACGGACTGATAGTAAGCGAAGGATACGGCGAATTTAAAGGCAGGCAAATCCGTATAGGTAATTTTCCCGTTCATAGTGCTCAGGATTATTTGAACTTAATTTATAATTTCAGGAAGATATAATTTGGAACTATTCGATACAGACAGACCGGAACTTCAGGAGGTTAAGCCGCTCGCCGAAAGGATGCGCCCTTCGACAATAGAAAACTTCGTCGGACAAACTCATCTCGTCGGTAAGAAAAAGCCGCTTTGGGTGATGATTGAGAACAGGAACATTGTATCTATGATACTCTGGGGACCGCCCGGAGTGGGCAAGACTACACTTGCTCTGATTATCTCAAAGATTGTCGATGCGGAATTCATACAACTATCAGCAGTATCCGCCGGTGTGAAGGACGTACGGGAAGCGATTCAGAAAGCTGAAAAGAATCTGAAATATAACAGAAGACATACAATTCTTTTCATAGACGAAATTCACCGCTTTAATAAGGGTCAGCAGGATTCGCTTCTTCACAGTGTTGAGAAAGGAATTCTTACTCTTATTGGCGCTACAACAGAAAATCCATCGTTTGAAGTTATCTCTCCACTGCTTTCCAG
The DNA here is from genome assembly GCA_026390755.1 of Ignavibacteriota bacterium. GTDB lineage: Bacteria > Bacteroidota > Ignavibacteria > Tepidaquicellales > Tepidaquicellaceae > JAPLFI01. Next base: position 1,213 of record JAPLFI010000104.1, on the reverse strand, counting down.
ATGCCGAGTGTTTACTCTGGAAGAACTCGGGAAAAAAGATTTTGAATTAATAATTAAACGGGCTTTCAGTGACGACAGTTTTCTGAAAGAGCTTAATATAGAAATTGAAGATGCAAATTTCCTTATTAAGTTATCTAACGGCGACGCAAGGCGAATGCTGAACGGTCTTGAACTTGCGGTTAAACTCTGCTACACGGGCGCGGATAAGAAACTCGTACTCACAAATGAAATATTCAAAGATGCTTTCCAGACAAATTACATCAAGTATGATAAGAATCAGGAAGAACATTATAATATTATATCGGCTTTCATTAAGAGTATGCGCGGAAGCGACCCCGACGCAGCCGTTTACTGGCTTGCCCGAATGCTGAAAGGAGGAGAAGACCCGAAATTCATTGCACGCCGTATGATTGTACTGGCTTCCGAAGATATCGGCAACGCAGACCCTTATGCCATCACGCTTGCGGTAAGCACTTTCACAGCGGTGGATTATATCGGCATGCCCGAAGCACGAATTATACTCTCGCAGTGCGCAACATACCTGGCTTGCTCACCAAAGAGTAATTCATCTTATATGGCAATAGAAAATGCCATGAATGATGTAAACAGCAATCCCGCTTATGATGTACCCGTTCATCTGAGAAACGCGCCTACAAAACTAATGAAGGAGCTGGGATACGGAAAAGATTATAAGTATGCGCACAACTATGAAAAGAATTTTGTTGAGCAAATGCATCTGCCTGAGGAATTAAAGGACATGATTTATTATAAGCCGGGCGAATACGGAAAAGAGGGTAAATTCAAAAAGAGACTGAACGAACTGAACCCGAAGAAGAAAAGATAATACTTGACATCCTTGAGGCTACGAAGCTAAATTATAGAACAAGACTGCCACAGATTCACAGATTATATAACTCTACCGGATTACTGCTACTAAACATTTGTCCTAATTTCTTAGAAGTTTTAATCTTACCATAATAACACAATAACTTTTACTGTAACAGGTGCTATTGGTTTAAATATTTAGAAAATAAAATCTGTGAATCTGTGGCGATATATTTTAATATATTTCCTTGAAAATATTTACGGCTTTTATTACCTGTTCCATAGAGACATCCTTATGAAATACTGCGCGCATGTTATCATAACTTCCGGCGGAAATTGCTACGCCTCTTTCCTTCAGCGACTTTATCAGTTCAGGACGCGAGTACTT
>JAPLFI010000577.1 GCA_026390755.1 Ignavibacteriota bacterium | reverse complement strand
CACAACGATATGATAAATCCGCATACATCACTGAAAGCAAAAGTTGATGCGGCGGAAAGACTGATTGACGTGATAAAGAAATTTGAAACGGAAGTTATCGCAATAGGCAACGGTACGGCAGGCAGGGAAACAGAAGAGTTTGTGAAGAAGACGATTGAGCGCGTCGGAGAACTTACGGGTGACAGTTCGCTCGGGAAAATACCGGTTGTTATGGTGAATGAAAGCGGCGCTTCTATATACTCGGCGTCAGAGGCGGCGCGTGAGGAATTTCCGGAGCAGGACCTGACAGTACGGGGCTCTGTATCAATAGGCAGACGGTTAATGGACCCGCTTGCAGAGCTGGTGAAGATTGATGCGAAATCAATCGGAGTGGGACAGTATCAGCACGATGTGAACCAGGGTTTATTAAAACAAAAACTTGACGATGTTGTAATAAGCTGTGTGAACAAAGTCGGCGTTGAACTGAACACGGCAAGCAAGCAGATATTAACATACGTGTCGGGTTTGGGCCAGAAGCTCGCGAAGTCAATCGTCGAATACAGGAACGATAACGGTGCCTTCAGTTCACGCGACGAAATAAAGCAGGTGGCGCGGCTTGGGAATAAAGCATTCGAGCAGGCGGCGGGATTCCTGAGAATAATGAACGGTAAAAACCCGCTTGACGCAAGTGCAGTGCACCCCGAGAGTTATCACATAGTTGAACAAATGGCAAAGGATACGGGATGTGAGGTGAAAGACCTGATACAATTTCCGCATTACAGGGAAAAAATTGATATCAACAAATACGTAACCGAAAGCATTGGATTACCGACGCTTGAAGATATAATGTCAGAGCTTGCGAAGCCGGGAAGAGATCCGCGGCAGAAATTCGAACTGTTTGAATTCGCAAAAGGGATTGAAAAGATTGATGATTTGAAGCCGGGGATGAAACTGCCGGGAATCGTTACGAACGTTACGAACTTCGGGGCTTTTGTTGACATAGGAGTACATCAGGACGGACTTGTACATATAAGCCAGATAACAGACGGATTTATTAAGAATCCGGCTGACGTTTTGAAAGTTCAGCAGAAGGTCACAGTAACCGTGATTGAAGTTGATGCGGCAAGGAAGAGAATAAGTTTATCTATGCGCGGGGAAAAGTCCGGCGGCGGAAGTAAATCCGGAAGCGGAAATAAATCAGCGGGCGGTAAACCGCAGGACAGGAAGAAAATGAAGATGGAAGAAGCTGACAGGAAACTGAAAGAACTGATTGCGAAGTTCGGAAAGAACTGAGTCTTTTTCCGATATGAATAACTTTCGGTGTTAATCTTCATCCTTATCCAAAGTGGCTATACGACGATGGAAAAACTGAAGGTGGATATAAAATATAATATTAATATTTGCTTTTTTTCTCTGTTTAAATATAAAATAACACATTAGTATGGGATTATATAAAGAATTCAAAACCTTCATAATGAAGGGAAATGTTTTGGACCTTGCAATAGCCGTGATCATAGGCGGAGCATTCGGAAAGATTGTCGCGTCATTAGTAAATGACATAATTATGCCCCCTATCGGATTAATTCTCGGTAAAGTAGATTTTAAAAATTTAAAAGTCGTTATTCAGAGCGGTAAGGAAGCCGTTATGAACGGCACATCCCTGGTTACACCTGCCGTTTCTGAGGTCTCGGTAAATTACGGAATGTTTATTCAGAATACATTCGATTTTCTTCTAATTGCTTTATGTATATTTCTTGTCCTTAAGGTTTATCAGAAAGTTTCTGTAAAGGAAACAGAGAAACCGGCACCGGCCAAACCGTCTAATGAAGAAAAACTTCTTACAGAAATAAGAGATTTGCTGAAAAATAAATAGATTTATTGAATACAATGAAAAATGACGATATTACATTTGCAAAGCCATGGCTTTATACAAAGAGTGTGGGTTTCCGCATCGAGCCTTATGTAATTAATAAGGAAATATTTACCAACAGATACATCACCTTTGATGGAGGTTATTACAAATTCTGAGCTGAACAGTATTGAGCCAGTGAAGAGCGTCAACGGGATTGAAAGTTAGAAGGATTTGTTTGTAATGCGGGGTTTTTCCGCGAAGGCGGATGTCTATTTGGCGGAAATCCTGAAGGTTAAGTTCGGTAGCTTCCTCAATCCAGATGGAAGTGATGCCATGGATGGATTTGATTTTTTCGCGGTCATCCGGCGTTTATTTTGCTTAAAAATGTTGTGTTCTTTTTGTAATTGATTGTCGCTTTTAATAGTTATAAATTCTCAGCATGAAGTTGTATATTGATACATCTGTATTCGGGGGCTATTTTGATCAGGAATTTGAAATTCCTACGAAAAAATTATTTAAGGAAATATTTAATTTTCATCATTCGTTGATAATTTCAAATATTACTTTACGGGAATTAGAAAAATCTCCCGAGAATGTAAAAACATTATCAGTTAAGGTTTTAAAATTAGGTGTTGAATTGATTGATATTGACAATGAAGTAGAATCGCTGGCACTAAATTATATTAAAGAAAAAATTATTTCTGAAAAATATCTCCTTGATGCTTATCATATTGCAGCAGGAACAATAAATAGAGTGGATGTACTTGTTAGTTGGAATTTTAAGCATATGGTGAATTTATTAAAAATAAAAAGTTATAATTCCGTAAATTTAAAATATGGCTATGGATTGATAGATATCCGTAGTCCACTGGAGTTAGTAAATGAAACCGATTAAGAAAGAATTTGATGCTGTTAAAATGATGCGAAGTATACGCGACAAATTGAGTAAGAAATATATACAAGATCCTGCGTCTTTAAAAAAAGATTTGGAGAGAATTAATAAAAAGTACGGTATTACATCTGATATTAATAAATCAAAATCAGTTGTTTGATTTTCAATTGGAATATTTTACAATAAGAGCAAAAGATAAAGGCATCAGACACGGATTAACACTAATTTTCGCGAATTTAAAGATAGAACAAAAGATTTGTTCGAATGTCTCAAAGCGAAGTTATAAATAAAGTAAGAAAGTACATAGAGATTTTACAATTAAACAGAATTAAAGTATATAAAACATTTTGGGTCTTCTCCAAATTGAGTGGGTAAAAAGGGCGTAGCGGATGGCGTCGAGGCAATAGTCATTGAACTTTAGGTGATTTTCGTAATATTCCGTGTCCTGGTTTTTAATCCTTCGAGTATAGATCCCGGATTCAGGACGGGATGCAAGCTCGTATGCCTTGACAGGCTGTATAGTTGCTGATATTTTTTATTTCACCAGACAAAACCGTTTAGTAATGGATGAATTCCCAATTGTCATTCTATAGAAATATATTCCGCTGGGATAATTTTCTCCGTTCCAGTTCACCAGATAACTTCCCGCGTTATGTATCTTGTTAATAAACTCTTCTATCTTTCTTCCTGTTATATCGAATATTGAAATATTCACATTAGATGTTTTAGAGAGGTTATATCTTATTGCCGTTGTCTGGTTAAAGGGATTCGGATAATTCTGATATAAATCAAAAATCAAATTCTGAACCGGACTATTGTTTCGTATTAAATCCAAATATGGTTGTCTCATAACTGAATTTCCATAAGTCCCCGCAAAGGCATAATTATTTGCCACTATAAACGATTGGACGGCACGATTTCCCATGCCTTCAATATTTTGTGCCCAGTTCACTCCGTTATCAGAACTAAAAATAACACCATTATTATCCAAACCGGCAAAGATAATATTATTATACGAATATAACATATTAACACCAGCAACAGGTAAGTAATAACAATTTGAACTGTTCCAGTGCAATCCTGAGTCAGTAGATTTAAAAATTCCGGTATTTGCAGTTCCCGCAAATAAAGTATTTCCGTTCATTACTAAACAGGTAATGCTTGTGTCGGTAAGTCCTGTATTTATCTGTTGCCATGTTGTGCCGAGATTACCGCTTGTGAAAACGCCGTTTGACTCTGTACCGGCATAAATGCTGTTACCGTTAACAACAACAGTCCGCACATGAGGAAAAGATAAATTCCACGAATCGCTTATCTTTGTCAGTGTATTTCCGTTATAACTGCTTTTAAAAACTCCGTCACCTGCTCCGATGTAGAGGTTGTTATTCCCATCCATAGCAAATGACCAGATATTGCCGATGTAAGTTTGATAAAAAACATTTTCCCATGTTTCGCCAAAATTTGTACTTCTGAATAAACGGGCGTTTAAATCCGATACAAAGACAAGATTTCCCCGGACGAAGATATCCGTTATTTCATTTGCCGGAATTGAATCAACTATTGTCCAATGATTTCCGTTATCGGAACTTCGGTAAAGCCCGTTATTTGTACCTGCAAAAATTTTCTTATTGCAAACATCCATGCAGGTTACAAATATGTTAGTAAGTCCGTTTTTAGAGTGTGTCCAGTTAATCCCGTCATCCGCAGTTATCAAACATTCTTTTGAAGTTCCGGCGTAGATTTTATTCCCGCTTACGTCCAATGCTCTTATATAACCATCAATACATTGTGTGCAGGACGGCATCCAGCTTTTTGCAGAATCAGCGCTTCTTAGTAACCCGTCTCCGTTACCCGCAAAAATTGAATTTCCTTTTACTGCAAAAGATGAAGTAATATGCATATCATAGTACCGAAATCCAGGAAGCCATGAATTACCCAGATTCGTACTGTAGTAAATATCGCTGATGTTTTGTCCTATAGTTCCCGCTAATATAATATTACTAAAAGAACTAAGAGCAGTAATGGAAAACTCTTGCATACCGGTATTCGCCAGATACCAGTTTTGTCCGCTGTCTGTACTGCGGTACACGCCATAATCAAAAGTCCCCGCAAAAAGAATTTCTTTTGAATATGCGTGAACAGACATAATTGCCGAATTAGGCAATCCAGTTCCAAGATTGCACCACGAAGCACCGTTGTCCGAACTTATAAAAATTTTTCCTGAAACTGTTCCCGAATAAATATTACCACCGAACCCTGAAAGGCATAGAACATTCAAATCAGTCATTCCATAGTTTGACGGAAACCAGCTATTGCCGTTGTCTGAACTGATAAATATTCCCTTTCCGTTACTTCCGCAAACAATTGCGCTGTCCTTAATAAGCATCGCATCAATAATATAATTATCAAGCGAAGTCTGAGACCAGTTCAATCCGTTGTTAGTGCTTTTAAAAACACCTCCCCCGTAAGTCCCGGCAAAAATGTTATCTCCTTTAACCCTGATGGTAAAAATATCCGCATTATTGAAACCATTGGATACCTTTACCCATTGCGACCATGCCGTTGTCGCGAAGAAACTTAAAATTAGAAATATCAGAGTTTTCATTTTCTCAATAAATAATTTGTACTTCTGCCGCCTGCATTTTCTTTGATAAGGATTTGTTTGTTTATTAAATCCTGTATATCTCTTAAGGCAGTGTCATTTGAGCATTTAGCAATTTTTGCCCATTTAGTCGAAGTTAATTTTCCTTCAAATCCTCCAAGCATCTTATTCAATAATAATTTTTGCCGTTCGTGCAAATTTGCGTCGGCATGCTTATTCCAGAATTCTGCTTTAAATATTACTTTTCTCAGGGTATTGTCCGATTGATTCAACGCATTCACTAAACATTTTAAAAACCATTTCAGCCATTGGGTTATATCCAGACTCCCTTTTTGGGTTTCTTCCAGAATATTGTAATATTTACTTCGTTCGGCACGAATTTGCGCCGACATACTGTAAAACCTTTGCTTACTGCCGTCTGCACGGGCAAGCTGCATATCCGTAATCGCACGTGCTATTCTGCCGTTTCCGTCTTCGAATGGGTGAATAGTAATAAACCATAAATGTGCAATTCCTGCTTTAAATACAGGATCAAGCTTCTTCTCATTATTAAACCATTTTAAAAAATCTTTCATTTCATTTGAAATACCCGAAGCATCGGGCGCTTGAAAATGGACTATTTCTTTCCCAAAAGCTCCCGATACTACCTGCATCGGGCCTTTTTTATCATCCCTCCATTTTCCTGTCTTTAACTTATATAAACCGCTTCTTCCCGCCGGGAAAAGTGCGGCTTGCCATCCATATAATCTTTCGGCATTCAGGGGCTTATTATAATTTTGAGTTGCATCCAGCATCATTTCAACTAATCCGTCAACGTATCTGTCCGATGGTATAAGTCCTGAAATGTCAAGCCCCAGATGTCTGGCAATGGAAGAACGAACTTCTTTTGCATTCAAAAATTCGCCTTCAATCTCGCTCGATTTTATTGTATCAAGAGTTAAATTTTCCAGTGTAGCTTCCGCTTTTAAGTCAAAACCCATCGAATCCATTTTTCCAATTAACAAACCCTGTTTATTTCTTACTTCGCCTAACAAAGAAACTAAACTATCACTGTTCCAGATGAAATTTGGCCAATCTTTATCCTGATAAATAAATTTTGTCATATATAAAATCTTTGTTTCAATATAAGCATTTTCCAAAAGACTTGCTATTAAATACCGCAAAATTTGCGGAGAATAACCGTGCTATTCGACGCAGGAATTTTTTGTGGGTTTGGGAGAAATCGTGTGTCCCCTATTACTGAGAGATTTTGAGAGCAATGCTACATTCATACAAAGTCTGATTCACTCCTGTAGCGCGGGTCAACTGGTTTTCGGAAATAAGATTGAAAATGCTTTATGTGACCGACGGTAATATTTTTTATATTATCATGTATTATATACTGTATTAACAAGAAGATATAATAAATATTAATACAAAGATTGCATTTTATCTGGTTATATACTACTTTGCCGTAGTTTTGTTATTTAGATGTTTAATATTATATTTATAAGTAAAATATTCATTAATATAATTCAAGATTATGAAACGACATTTATTAAGATTTATTTATAGCATTTCCGCATTAATATTTCTCTGTTCAGGTTCATCCTTTTCTCAACCGACAATAGAATGGGTACAAAGATATTCTGATTACGCAACTAAAAACAAGCGTGTAGTTGACACAAAACTTGACAAAGCCGGTAATGTTTATATAGCAGGCTATATAGAAAATAACGATACCTCACGTATATTTTTAACACTGAAGTACAATTCGAGCGGTAATTTCCAATGGGCAAGAACTTATAATTGTATGGGAGGGTGGGACTATCCTGTAGGTTTATGTGTTGATACGTTAGGAAATGTTTATGTCGCAGGTAGAAGTGATACATCGACTTCTATATATCATTCTTCGACTAGTTTTCTCACAATTAAATATTCAGGCAAAGGAGATATTCTATGGATGAGGAGATTTATAAATCAAGATAGTTTATATGCATTACCAAGAGCAATATGCCTTGATGATTCTATGAATGTATATGTTGTAGGTTATTGCCATTATTTTACTTCAAACGGGATTTCCGCTATAATTAAATATAATAAGAACGGTGAAACAGCTTGGATAAAATATTATCCAAACTCTGCTGATAGATTTGTAGACTATTACAGTATAGAATATAAAAACCGTTTTATATATTTGACCGGTATTGGGTATGGAAATACTTTAAAAATATCAACTCAAGGTGAGTTTATGTGGTCTGTAGATTTTTTATACTGGGGAAAAAAAATATTAGTTGACGATTCAAATTATGTATATGTTGGAGGAATTAAAAAGGTTAACGATGATCCCCCTCTGTATGGAATTTCAGCAAGCAAATACGACACAAGCGGAACACTTTTATGGTCGAAGTATTGGATAGAGACTAATTGGTATAATCAATCAAGTGGTTTTATGGATATGGCAATTGATAAAAGAGGTAATTTATTTGTATCAGGATATGGAGGTCAGGATGCTCCTTATGGATATTGTTATGTAACAATAAAATTTAATTCATTAGGAGACTCAGTATGGACAAGGATTTATCACCATGCATATCATAGCAGTGATATACCGTCATCTATATCAACAGATAAATATGGAAATGTTTACGTTACGGGAAAAAGTGATTCTGCATTTTTAAATTATAAAATGACAACTTTAAAGTACGATTCTTTAGGGAATAGAAAGTGGACTGCCAGATATCCGGTTGAGTTTACGTTCGCAAGTTCAGAAGGCAAATTTATTAAGCTCGACTCAACAGGGAATATGTACATAACTGGCGAAGGAAATGGAAGCAGTTCAGGGCTTGACATAATTGTATTAAAGTACTCCACCACTACGGGCATAAATAATAATACAGATTTAAT
>JAPLFI010000424.1 GCA_026390755.1 Ignavibacteriota bacterium | reverse complement strand
TCATTCATAATGTTCAGGTTTATCGGTACCGAATTTTTTCCGGATGCTGATGAGAACCAGTTCACGGTGCAGGTGAGAATGCCGGTTGGAACGAGGATAGAAGAGACGGAAAAGTTTGTATCAAAGGTAGAAAATATTGTAAAGGAAAATGTGCCTGAAGCAAATACTATTATCTCCAATATGGGCGTGCCGGGTTCAAGAAGCGGAAGTTTATTCGGCGGAAATGCGGGAAGCCATAGCGCTAATGTTCAGGTATCTTTAATCCCTTCTAACGAAAGAAAACGAAGTGTGTTCGATATCATAAATGAATTAAGGCCTAAAGTAACTTCACTGCCTGGAGCCCGGGTTTATCTGAATACAGGCGGATTACTTAAATTCCTTTTGAATTTCGGTTCGTCCGCGCCCATAGATGTGGCTATTCTCGGTTATGACTTCGAAACTGCGGATAAAATTGCGAAAAGTGTATTTGAAGTCGTAAAATCAACGGAGGGCGCCGCTGATGTGCTTATCAGCCGTGAGCTGAACCTCCCTGAAGCGAGAATTGTTGTTGACCGTGTAAAAGCAGGAGCAATGGGAGTAAGCGTGTCGCAGATTGCCAATACTATTGCAACAAGCATGAGCGGTACCGTCGCCTCGCTGTTCAGCGACCCGAAAACAGGTAATCAGTATAATATACTCGTAAGATTATCAGAGGATTACAGGGATAATATTGATGATATAAAAAAGTTAACCGTATTGAATTCTCAGGGAAAGTCTGTACCGATTGGCAATTTCATCGAAGTGAAAATGACAAAATCGCCCGTGCAGATAGACAGGAAATTCCAGCAGAGACTTATTGATGTAACCGCTAATGTCTCGGGGCGTGATTTGGGAAGTGTTGTAGAAGATATAAAAAAGAAACTCGTTGACGTGCAGGTTCCTCCAGGATTTGAAGTTCAGATAAGCGGTAACTATGAACAGCAGGAGAAGACATTCAGTGCATTATTCCTTGCCCTCGGACTTGCCGTTGTGCTTGTTTACATGGTAATGGCATCGCAGTTCCAGTCGCTCGTTGACCCGTTAATTATTATGTTTTCCGTTCCGCTCGGACTCGTCGGTGTTGTGTGGATGCTCTTCCTTACGAATACTACATTATCTGTAACATCTTTTGAAGGTGTTATTGTAATGGTTGGAATTGTTGTATCCAACGGAATATTGCTTATTGATTATACAAACCGTTTACGAAAACGGGGATTGGGTCTTGAGGAAGCCGTGCTTAAAGGCGGCAGAACGAGATTGCGTCCCATACTTATGACTACACTTGCCACTGTACTCGGTCTTATTCCTATGGCAGTCGGCATCGGAGGCGAATCATCACAGGCTCCGCTTGCGATTGCAGTAATTGGCGGACTTACGGCGTCAACATTCCTGACGCTGATTTTTGTACCTGTTTTATATACTGTATTTGAACAGAAATTCCACAGAAAAGCAAAGAACGAAGCAGAAGAAGCCGAACTGGCGCAATTGTAATAAGTTTCTCAGAAATATTGATTTCTGTTTCAAAAGGTGATTTGTCAGGTTTTCCTTGAAGCATTACAGATACCCGGTCTGAAATTTGACAATATACAAAAAGCGATGCGATGATCGCAGTCGTGTAAATATTCCCTTCGGTATCATTGCGTATTCTACTTATTAATGGTGAAAGTATCGAACAGGCTGTATGCCCCCGTGTAGCCGCTGTAACTGTTTACCGTTACGGTACTGCCGGAGATGTCCACAACGCTGAAGTAATAGGTTTTGGGGTCATTGTGCACGTTCCATGTGGTTCTGATAATCGGATCGATATAGCCGACGTCTGGTCCCGCCCCGCAAGTGCCATTGAGAAGCTGAACAACATTATTCTTCCATGGGGGGGGCGGCGGTGTGGTCTGTGGATCCGGTAGGACGGTACTGTCAACGGTCTTGCGGGAATAGAGATGCGAATGTCCGCAGGCGTAGAAGTCGAACTTGTTGGAGTCAAGGAAAGACCAAAGCGCTGTATAGGTCTGGTTTGCAGACGATGGTTCTCCCGGGTCGTTGTAAACATAGTAATAGGGCGTATGAAGAAAAAGGAATTTGTGTGTTGCCCTGGTCTGGGACACCTGTGCTCTTAGCCATGACATCTGCGTATTATCTATGTTGCCGCCCAGGCT
>JAPLFI010000579.1 GCA_026390755.1 Ignavibacteriota bacterium | reverse complement strand
ACCAAATTCATTATAAAGGTTGCTCGTAAACAATGCCAATGATAATTGGGGTTTAATTTTAATTTTTTTATTATGCATCTAAATTTATTTGAAACATTTACCCTATTTAATCTAAACTTTTTTTTATTGAATAGATAATTTTCTGGGTTAAGAAAAAGTAAAACATTTGAATCTGATTTACCGAGAATGGTGTTTAATACTTCTTGTATTTCCTTGTTTATTGGAATGATTCTATATTTTTTTGATTTTGTTGTAAAATTATCTTTATTTAATACATTTATTACTCCGTTTTCGATATCCTTTATTTGTAAGTTAATCAATTCCGATATTCTGACACCAGTTAAATAACTAAAACGTATCATGTTTTTGAAATCTTTATCAGTGTTATTTTCAATTTGTTTCAATTCCGCTTCATTAAAATTCAATATCCTTTTTTCGGGTGTTTTAAATTGCTTTGTGAACTTAATTTTATTTTCGCTAATTATTCCCAGCTTTAATGAATGGTTAAAGATTGCTTTGGTTGTTCGGATATATCCTTTAATCCTTTTCTTAATAATTCAGATTTAAAGTGTTCAATATCTGCAAAATTAATAAGGGATATATGTTTATCCTTTAGGATTTCAATCAAATACCTAAACGTGATTTCATACTTACAATGCGACCCTTCTGAACGATTAATTTTAATATAGCGAAGTATCTGATTCCTAATATCTGATAATTTGTAAAACAAATTATTTTCTTCAGATTGCTTTTGCTGGTTTGCTTCTAAGTTGCATAGAAACTTATTGGCATCCGATTTTAACCTTGAATGAGTTGAAAAATATTTACAATGCCGTTTTTTAACTTGGTCTCTGTAAATTATTAGCACATAATAATATCCATTTGGTCGTCTCGTTAAATAGTATCTGGAATTACTTGGAATCATTATTGTCATATTTTTTAAAAACTGGCGAATATTTGCTTAATGATTCTTCAGTTTGCTCTTCAGTTCAAAGAAATACCTTAAATAATCAACAGAAATAAACATTATAAAAGGACTTAAAATCCTGTTGCCTGTAAAGGCAGTATCGGTTCGATTCCGATCTCGGGCACATTGAAAGACCTCCGGAATACTCTTTCCGGAGGTCTTTTGTTACAGACTGTTTATTTTTCAGCAATGTCATTTGAGATTCAGTCCTACAAGTACGCGCTCTGTATCTGAAAGATCACCAATAATCGATATTACAGGTAATGGTGATTTTCGCCTTAATGTGGGAATGGCGTATATATTGTCATCGTGAGCATAGTGCGGCTGTTTCAAAAGGTCAATCACTTCGATTCTGTATTTACCGTTTAGTTGTTCTTCACAAATTAACTTGAGATTATTTATAGCGGTTACAGCTTTCAGGGTTTGTCCTGCGATATAAAGTCGCAAATGCCACACAGCACACCTTGCTTTCACCGGCTGTCCTTTTTGCCGTCCGGTATTCATTTTTTCATGTTTGATATTCATATTACTTTCTTTTTTATATTTATATTCTTCCTCTTTGCGAATCCTGGTTTCAAAGTAACATCACCTCTTCTACTCTTACCCATTTTCACCTTGTCTTGTACGAAACGTTCATTAATATCTTTTTCGATCCTAATCACTTTAAGTGCTTCAGCTTCTTCAGCTTGAAATTCAGAACGAAGAACTATAATCTGTGCTTCCATTGCATCACGTTTACGCTCTAATCCAAATTGTTTACTTCCGATTTCCTGTTGACGTAATAATTGTTCTGCATCGTCTTTCGTTTCCTGAGATAATCGTGCCGAGCCTGTCAATACACCTTCTGAACCGACGTAAACATCAAGCAGTTCTATCCCGTCGTTTGTAAGTCTAAACTCTCGAATCTGGTTTGAGTGTGCCATCCCACGTGATTTAAGAACGTACAAACCTCTGTTCCGCTCGCCACCAATTTCTAAATCACGAACAAGCAGCCATGTATCTATCAGTGATGAGATGTGGACATCAGGAATCTCCATATCGGCAGATTCGGAAGTGAGACTCGTGAAGAATGCAGTAACTTTTTTCATCTTCAAAAAATCTACAAGCCTCAGCAACATTGTTTTTACTTCAGTTTGATTTTCTCCTATCATGAATCCATTAATAGGGTCGAGTATAACTATATCAGGTTTAATTTTACTTATTAATTTGATACTTGTTGCCAGATGAGTCTCCAGACCATATAGTGTCGGGCGTGTTGCATGAAATTTAAGCAATCCCTTTTTTTCCCAGGGTTCTAATTTTATTCCGATTGAAAGCATATTGCGAACAAGCTGACTTGGTGATTCTTCAAACGTAAAAAAGAGAACACGTTCTCCTCGTTTACATGCGGCTTCAGCAAACTGAGCCGCTATGCTTGTTTTGCCCGTACCGGCGGTGCCTGAAACAAGCATTGTACTGCCGCGGAAGTATCCTTTGCCCGAAAGCATTGTATCAAGACGCGGGATACCTGTAGAAATTCTTTCCACGGATGAAATGTAATCCAGTCCGAGAGAAGTGACAGGAAGAACAGAAAAACCATCTGCATCAATAGTGAAAGGATACTCGTTCGTGCCGTGAGTTGAGCCGCGATATTTAACTATTCGAAGTCTTCTTATGGATGATTGTTCGGTCACTCTATGGTCGAGCAGAATTACGCAATCGGAAACGTACTCTTCAAGACCGTGACGTGTCAGGGCACCGTCGCCGCGTTCAGCTGTGATTATAGTCGTTACGCCTTTCTTTTTAAGCCAGCGCAATAAACGCTGGAGCTCGGCACGCAGAACACGAGCATCGGGAAGCCACGAGAAAAGTGTTTCAATAGTGTCGAGCACAACACGCTTGGCGCCTATGCTCTCAATTGCGTGATGAATTCTTATAAACAAACCTTCCAAATCATATTCACCGCTTTGCTGAATTTCTTTGTGATCAACACGAATGTGTTCCAGCCAGATTTTTTTCTGTGCGACGAGACTGTCCAGATCGAAACCGAGTGAAGCAACGTTTGCAGTGAGTTCTTTTTCTGTTTCCTCGAATGAAATAAATACACCCGGTTTGTCAAACAGCGTTGCACCGCGAACAAGAAACTCCATCGCAAAGAGTGTCTTACCGCAGCCTGCACCTCCGCAAACAAGTGTTGGTCTGCCTTTCGGTAATCCGCCTCCCGTGATTTCATCAAAGCCCTGAATGCTTGTCGGGGCTTTAGGAAGAGTGTTACGTTTAAACATTACATTGTTTTTTTTCATTTGTTTTCAGTCTCCAAAATTTAATTTTTTCTTCGTTTTATTTATAAACTTACCGGTTTATCAAACCATTGTATTGTAGATTGTTTCAGTGATTCTTCACTATCATTTTTAACAAAGTTAAACATTCCTGGATAATAATGGTATAGTCCAAAAGGATGAAAAATGGATTAAATCTTTAAGTTTAGTTTCCGGATATGAACAAAGAACGTTTATTAAATCCGTACTTATTCTTTTGCGTCTAAGAAAAAAGATATACTATATCCGTTAGTTTATTAATGTTTTTATCATTCCCGGAAAGTTGATACTCATTCTAAGGATGTAGTTCCTTTTTCATCCTTCTGCACTATTTCTTAAACAATTGCATTTTCCTATTATTGATAAGGACATTAATAAAATTTTAACTGAATAATTATAAAATAAAATTATCAAAAACCTAAATAAATGGAGTCGTATCATGAAAAGTGTAATTTTCGCAAGTATTCTAATATTATTTATTCCCCTGTTCTTGAGTGCACAGGAGAATATTGTTGCACAGCAGGATTATATCAAAAATGATTTAAATATTTACCTCGATAAAAGTATTAACTCTTTGCAGGAATTGAGTTCGAACCTTGTGGATGAATACGGAATTAAGAAACTCGAGTTCGTGAAATTAGAAAACGGAAATTATATTCCGGTAAGAACAAATGAAGTGAAAAAAGCTACGGAAGTTCAGTTCAGTTCGGACGTAATTATCATTTTCGCGATTATCGGGGCGGTTTTAGTTGCACTTCTTGTGCTCAAGTCCCTGTAAAAATTTGAAGCTGAAATAATTCCATATAAAATTTCTTTATAAATATAGATTATAGTGCATTCAAACCTATTAAACAGCTGGAAGGCTTGCTTTTCCAATAAATTATTATTAATTTTGGCAAACGGAAATAAGTGACTGCCAGGAAGAGAATAAATATTATAATCATTGAAGATAACCGGCTCCTCCGCGACGGTATCGTTACTATGATAAATGAACAAGCGGATTTGAAAGTAGTAGCCGCAATCACGGAAAGGGATAAATCCCTATCAAAAATATTTTCTCTTAAACCCGATGTAGTTTTAATAGACCTTGGTCTGCGAAGTCAGAACAGCCTCCAGATTGTCAGTTCTATAAAGAAAAAATCCCCTGAGATAAAGATTATTGTAATGGATCTTCTGCCTGTTGAAAACGATATTCTGGATTTCGTAAAAGCAGGCGCTTCGGGTTTTATTCTGAAAAACGCAATGGTGAGTGAATTCCTTAAAACAATCCGCTCGGTTGCCGGCGGCGAGAAAGTACTCCCTCCGCACATGACCTTTTCACTTTTTTCACAGATTGTTGAAAGAGCGGTACAGGGAACACAAAATGTTGACCTGATGCAGGCTGTTCGTATGACAAAAAGGGAACGGGAAGTTATTGAACTAATCTCCGACGGACTGACCAATAAAGAAATCGGAAACATTCTTCATCTTTCCCCTTATACCGTAAAAAGTCATGTGCACAACATACTTGAAAAAATGACATTACATTCAAGAGTACAAATTGCAATACATGCCAATCAAAAAAAAGCACACGAAGACACTTCAGATTCAGAATCACATTTGAACAATTAAACACTAATTTTTTTCTAATCCATTTACTAATCCTTTACTAATCCATAACTAATCCCTAAGGCATAGTTCCTTTTTCATCCCACTGCACTATTACATAATCAATTCCGTTTCTTTATGTTTAACAAGAAGAAAAAACAAATTCATAATAAATAAAATAATAATCAAACAAGGTTATTAAAAAAAGAAAGGAACTAAATCATGTTCAGGAAAATTTTTACGGCAGTGTTTGTCTTAATGATGGTAGTATTATTAACCGGTGTTTCGCAGGCGCAAACAACAAAAAAGTCCGGTGTGAAGTATCCGTCTTTCTCCGTCACACCGTTAATCGGTGTACAATTCCCGCTCGGTAATATAAATAATATATACAGCCCGAGCTGGAATGCAGGCGTTGACCTTAATTTAAGACTTAACAGGGAAACGGCTTTCTATTTAGGCGCGTCTTATCTTGCCATGCCTAGAAAAACCGATTATCTGCCGGCAGGTCCAGATGCAAGTTATATAATAATTCAGGCGGGACCGAGATATATGTTCGGCGGTCCTCAGGTAAAAGCAATGTTCTTTATTGAAGGCGGAATATGTGCTTATATATTCAGCGAAAAAGAATACACCGTTGCCGGAACGATTCCGGGAGCGGCAAGCACAGTAATTCCAAGCAAATCATCTACGAATTTTGGTGTTAACGCCGGTATCGGAGTTTTATTACCGCTTGGAAGTGCCGTGGATTTTGTTGTGAAAACAAAACTTCACTATGTAATGGGTAATGGTACATCAAATACTTTTTTAGTTGCAAATGCGGGATTAAATTTTATGTTTTAACTGTCAGAGGATGACGTATGATTTTATTAAAAAACAAAAATTTATTTTAAAAAAAGGTCTCTGATTAAATTCATGAGACCCTTTTAATTCAGAAAGGTTAAAAAAAATGAAAACGAAATTAACAAATCCGGTAAATCATATCGGAAGAATTGTGCGCC
This sequence comes from Ignavibacteriota bacterium, assembly GCA_026390755.1. Lineage (GTDB taxonomy): Bacteria > Bacteroidota > Ignavibacteria > Tepidaquicellales > Tepidaquicellaceae > JAPLFI01. The sequence goes on along the minus strand of JAPLFI010000579.1, from coordinate 13,025 downwards.
TTTACGGCGCAATGCTGGTGGCAGTTTTAATGCTGCCTTTAACAGCTTTTTCACAAAACGGTGTTCCGGTCAGCATCGCAGTTAATAACCAGATTAATTCTGTGGCGACTACTGACGGCAGCGGCGGTACCATAGTCGCATGGCAGGATAAACGCAGCGGCAAAAATGAGATCTATGCACAAAGATTAGGTTCTACCGGTATCGCACAGTGGACTACCAACGGTATCCCAATCTGTACGCAGGACAGCAGTTTTAATCCCGTAATCGTGAGTGACGGCAGCGGCGGCGCTATAATTGCATGGCTGTCCTATCGCGGCGCTATAACAACAGACATATTTGCACAGCGCGTTAATTCAAGCGGTACAGTACAGTGGACTAATAACGGTGTTCCTGTATGCGTAGTTGTATTTGAGCAGGATACACTTGCCATGGTCAGCGACGGACTCGGAGGTGCCATTCTCACATGGCAGGACTACCGCAGTAACAACGGCTTTGCCGATATTTACGCGCAACGTATAAATACGAGCGGAGCGGGGCTTTGGACGGCAAACGGTGTAAGCGTCTGCAATCAGGCGGCGGCGCAACTCGGACCTAAGCTTATAAACGACGGCAGCGGCGGTGCATTCATCACATGGTATGACAAACGTGCCGGCAATTACGACATCTATACACAGCGCATAAGTACAAGCGGCGCGCCGGTGTACACAACAAACGGCGTAGCCACATGTACAATGGCAACTGACCAGCTTAAACCTGACATCTGCAGTGACGGAGCCGGCGGTGTAATAATAACCTGGACTGATTACAGAAGCACAAATGATTATAACATTTACGCTCAGAGACAGGGTCCTGCATTAGCAATAGTATGGACAGTTGACGGTGTAGTTATGAATAATAATGTTGCATATAACCAGTATGACCCGAAGATAGTAAGCGACGGTATGGGCGGCGCAATTATATCATGGACTGATAACAGAACCGGGGTAGCCCCGGGAACAGCCGATATTTACGCACAACGTGTAAATTCTACAGGGGCAGTGCAATGGACTGCAACCGGAATTATAATATGTACTGCATCAGGCGACCAGATTAAATCCCAGCTTGTAAGCGACGGGAACAACGGAGCATATATTACATGGGAAGACCATCGCAACGCGGGAAATTCGGATATCTACGCGCAGAGAATAGCCTCAAATGCAGCAATAACCTGGTCAGCTAACGGTTTTACAATCTGCAATATAGGAAATGACCAGCTAAATCCAATGGTAGTCAGCAATGGCAATCTCGGATGCTTTGTAGTATGGCAGGATTACCGCAGCGGCAATAATTTTGATATTTATGCAACGGGGTTTAATACATCAGGTTTTATTGTATCGGTTGCAGGTGAAACGACAAATCCTGATGAGTTCGCACTTTTACAGAACTATCCGAATCCGTTTAATCCGGCAACAACTATCAATTACCAGCTTCCGAATACCGGCAATGTAAAGTTAACTGTTTATGATGCACTGGGACATGAGGCAGGCGTATTGGTCAACGAATCGCAAAACGCAGGAAATTATAATATTGTATGGAACGCATCAGGCTTTCCGAGCGGTGTGTATTTCTACCGTCTTGAAGCCGGGTCCTTTGTTTCAAACAAGAAAATGATTTTACTGAAATAATCATACAAGGAAGTTGAAGAATCAAATTAGTAACTGCAGAGATAATAAGTGTTCATCGCAAATAAAAGATTTCGACGGCAACGAATTTATCTCTGCAGTTCTGTTTTCAGTTTGCCGGACACCGTATAAATATTTCCGGCTTTTTGCTAACAAACTTTTCCGGTAATATATAATTATAATCCCAAAAGATAACCCTCCCCTCAAATTTAGAATTCGTATTTAGCCGTGCTGAACAATTCCCGTATCATTCGTAAACCGTTTAATATGCGCCAACCTGGAAGAAGGTATCAGATATGAATCTATGATGGTATGCTTTTTCATTTGAGTATAAGCCAAACTTTCTATTGCCGACTTTGCGACCTGTATATACTTAGCCCCTGTCTTAGGCCATTTAAGTTTATGCCCGTATTCAACAGCCGCTTTACGCAACTGATCTATTTTATGGCGATTGCCGAGTAAATCAACAAGAATATTTCCGAGTTGTTCATGGTTATGGAAATCGAATAAAACGCCCCTGCCGTCTGCAAGCAGTTCCTGCGCGTGCCAGTAAGGGGTTGAAATCACGGCAGTACCGGCTCCGACGGCATACGCTAATGTTCCGCTTGTTATTTGTGCTTCGTTCAAATAAGGTGTAATATATATATCCGACGCGTATAAATATTCCATCAGCTCATCTTCGTGCACGAAATCTTTATAAAAGCGAACATAATCCTCAAGCCCATATTCTTTAACAAGCCGCATAAGATATTCACGGTATTCTTCACCGTATTGGCTTAATACTTTCGGATGTGTATTTCCCAATACTACATAAAGTATGTTTTTAAATTTTTTCACTACTTTCGGCAATGCTTTAATAACGGTTTCGATTCCCTTATTACGGCTTAACAATCCGAACGTGAAAAGTGCTGTCTTATCAGTAAAGTTAAATTTTTTACGGGAGGTATCCCTGTGGAAAAACTTTCCGGCAGGAACGCCGTGCTCAATAATCTCAATTTTATCTTTGGGGATATTATATATTTCAACAAGAAACTTAACCGCTTTTTCGCTCATTACAATAACTTTATATGCTTTATTACTGAGCTCCCGGACAATTACTTTTTGTATCCGTGTCGGTTCTTTGATGACCGTATGAAATGTCACAATCAGAGGCATTTCAATTCTGTTTACAAGCGAAAGAATTTGAACTCCGCTTTCTCCGCCGAAAATACCGAATTCGTGTTCCAGAATGCAAACATCAGTCTTAATGTAATTAATGTATTTTGCTGCAGTGACGTAATCCGCCTGATTATTCTGATCAATAACATAAGCTACTTCGGGAGGATACTTATAGTTTCGCTCATTGTCGCTTACTGCAATTACATAAAGATTTGGGAATAGATTACTAAATCCGAAGTTATCGGCGACAGATTTAATCAGATTATGAGTGAAAGTTCCTATTCCGCATTTTTGCGGGGGATATGTTCCTATAAATGCAAATTTCATACTAACTCTGTTTAACCTTTGATCAGGGCTGATGTTGTTCATTTTTTTCGGTTTGATTAATATTTCATAAAAAAGCTTATTCAAAGATAAGAAGAAAATATTAATTTTGTTATAGTGTAATAGGATGAAAATGGGACTAACCCGAATGGATTAGTCTCTTTTTCATCCCTATGCACTATTTCATAATCAATTCACTTTCATTATGTTTGTTATAAGATGTTTGTTATAAAAAGAAAAACTTAACAACAATCTGAAGTAATAATCAAATATAGTTATTGAAAAACTGATGGTAATGAAATAGTGGATAGACGATGTGAATTAAGAGCAAAAAGGTCTCCGTGATATCGGGAGACCTTTTATAATTTCTTTAAAAAATGTAATGTTTTTGAAAGGCAACAAATAAGAAAATGATTTTGCTAAAATAATTAATGAACAAGTTTTTCAATTCAGGCAGAGAATTCAACGTTACTGCCGATTCTGTATCCTTGACAGATAATTAATCTCTAATCCATAACTAATCCCTAAGACATAGTTCCTTTTTCATCCCTCTGCACTATTACATAATCAATTCCGTTTCTTTATGTTTAACAAGAAGAAAAAACAAATTCGAAACAATTAAAAATAATAATCAAACAAGGTTATTAAAAAAAGAAAGGAACCAAATCATGTTCAGGAAAATTTTTACATTTATGTTCGTTCCAACAATAATCATACAAAGAAGTTGAAGGGTCAAATTAGTAATTGCAGAGATATTAAATTTTTATCTCCTATAAAAGATTCGGATAACAATGAATTTATCTCTGCAATTTTGATTATAAAATAACAGTTTTTATAAAATTAAAAAAAAGAATAAAATGATATCTCTAAATAAAACAACCGGTATTTTTGTCAGTTTCCTTCTGGGGGGCGTAATAGGCAGTGCTATTGCATTGTTATACGCACCTATGAAAGGAAAATACTTAAGAAATGATATAAGCAGGAAGACTAACGAACTTTTTGAAGAAGGTAAGAAAATATCTTATGATACATGGAAAGACGCAAAGGAAAAAGTTGAAAATACAATTGACAGCGCTAATGATTATTTAAGCACCGGTATAGACAAGATTGCGCGGAAGACAGAAAAGGTGAAAGATGCAATAAAATCCGGGTTTAGTGCGTAGAGTGACAAAAAAAACAATTATAAAAATTAAAAAAAATGAAAACAACAATTTATACATTAATATTTTTATTGTGTGTTATGGCATCCGCGAACGGTCAGATGAAAGAAGGCGACAATCTGCTGGGCGGTACTTTAGGATTCTGGGCACATCATAATTCACCGACGTTCGGTTTAAATTACGAAAACCAGGTTTCACAGGCGGGTATAGGAACATTCGGTATAGGCGGACTGCTCAGATTTTCCAGTTATGATAACGACCATCATGAAAACTACTCAAATTTATTTCTCGGTGCACAGGCGAACTACAACTTTAATCAGATAGAAAGCGGAAAATTTGTTCCGTTCCTAGGTCTGGTTTTGGGGTTTTATTCTTCTTCGCCGAACGGTGTTTCGTCGAAAGAAAGCGGTTTATGGCTCTGGGGACAGGGCGGAATGAGGTATTTCTTCAGTCCGTCGGTTGCAGGAGTTGTAAGATTAGGGCTCGGGAATTTTAACTTTAATGCATTAGAGCTCGGCGTAGATTTTAAGTTTTAAAATTTATCCAAATTAAAAAGAAAGTAGAAGTACAGTAATGAAAACAAAATTAGTTATAAGGACAACGGGGTTATTATTCCTCCTTGTTTCACTGTTTATACTTTATTCGTGTTCAAAAACAGCAAAAGAGAGTCTGACCGAAGAACAAAAACAACTGGCGGACAAAAATCTGGAGGCATCATCAATTGACGAAAAGGACTTCACGGAATCGGATGCGGACCTTACATCGGTTGATTACAAGGAATTTTACGACCAGCTTACCGCTCACGGAGAGTGGGTACAAGTCACACCCGAAGAAATCGGACTGCAGTCCAAAACTGCAATGAATGAAGGCGCAGGGAATAACGATTTTTCACTTTCGAATCTGCTCGGCATAAAAGAAGGATATGCATCCGGTGTGAATGTAGGATTGGTTTACGCATGGAAGCCCTCTGCGGATTTGGGTGTAACATTAGTTGCCGGAGAAACTCCGGTATATGTGCCTTATTCCAACGGACAATGGGTTAATACCGATGCCGGCTGGTATTTTAAGGCTCCTACACCCGTGGAAGAAACTGTTTCCCACTACGGCAGATGGGTCAATTCTCCTACTGCAGGCTGGATGTGGCTGCCCGGAAGGGTATGGGCTCCTGCGTGGGTTGACTGGAGGCAAAACGACAGATATGTGTCATGGGCTCCATTGCCGCCTTCTGTGTATCTGAATAACGGCGTAATGAGCATACCGGTTATTGATAACAGCAATTACATGATAGTTAACAGACAATATTTTCTTGAGCCGTCAGTTTATACATACAACAATGTATATTATGATGACGGTAGCAGGATACTGGTCAGCGGTTTTACGGGTACCGACGGCATAGTTATTGTAAATAATTCAATTTTTAACAGAGGTCCCGATGTAAATATTATTCAGCAAATATACGGCAGACCTGTTGAGTTAGTAAAAATTCAGCATGTGCGAAATTTTAATGATGTCAGGTATTCCGGCAGTGAATACTATGTCTATGCCCCTGGTTTTAAAAAATACAAAAGCAAAAACAATAAAATATTCACAATAAATGAGCCGAAATCGTATAAGAAGTATAATGAATGGAAAGTAAAAGAGTTCATAAAAGAAGAAAAGGAAATCAGGAAAGAAATAAAGAAAGAAGAAAAGGAAATCAGGAAAGAAATCAAAAGCAATGGTAATGGAAAGAAAAAATATATCGACGACAGCAATATGAAAAACAAAGGCAATGAAAATGTGAAGAAAAACAACAGCAATAACAACGGAAAGAAAAACAATGGCAGCGATAATGTGAAGAAAAATAACGATATCGGAAAGAAAAAAATCAGCAATGACAATGGAAACAAAAAAAATGGCAAGGATAACGGAAACAAGCAAAATGGCAATGACAACGGAAACAAGCAGACTGGCAAGGATAACGGAAACAAGCAAAATAGCAATGACAACGGAAACAAGCAGAATGGCAAGAATAACGGAAACGGGAAAAAATAACTAATTCAATATTAATTAAAAGTTCTGATAAAATTAAAAACAAAATGAAAAAATCAATTTTTAAAAACAAATTCCGCTTTCTGATTTCAGCAATAATAATTTCGGCGGCAGGATTTTACGGCTGTAATAATGATTCATCAACCGTAACATCACCGTCCGATAACCTGAATTTCAGCGTAATGAGCTCTGCGGATTCCGTGGGTGACGCGCAAAATATACTCATACTGGACACGGTAAAAATATTAATAAAAGATATAAAACTGGATGTAGCCTCGGAAGATTCGGCAAATTTTAAGGTAGGACCGTTCGTTCTGTTCCTTAATCTGTCTTCAAGTATCAACCCTATAAGTTCGTCTGTAATTCCTTACGGTGTATATAAAAAAGTTAAGTTCGAAGTTCATAAATTAAATGATAACGAAGCCATACCTGACCCGGAGTTTGCTGATATAAACGGCAGATATTCGGTTATAATTAAAGGCTGGTATCTCGGAAACTATTTTATTTATAAGTCAACCAAGTCGGCTCATCAGAAATTAAGCTTCCCCGTTGATTTGCCAATCACTATGGATTATTATCAGAATATCACGCTGGTTGTAAGGCCTTATATCTGGTTTATAAAAAACGGTGCTTATCTTGACCCGAGAGTTTCTTCAAACTCAAATGATATTGATAACAACATAAAGGATAACATCAATCACAACTTCAAGGCATTCAGGGATAACGACAGGAACGGCATCCCCGATTAATTAACGACGACTGCAAAAAGGCGGTTTCTATAACCGCCTTTTTTATTTGTTTTAAAAAAGCATTGAGCTAAAGGATTTTAACAATTAATTTATCAAGAACTCAAACGCAGTTAGACCAGATAAAAGCGGAGCATTAACCCCTCAAATGATAGTATTATTAACCGGTGTTACACAGGCACAAACAACCAAAAAGTCCGGTGTGAAGTATCCGTCTTTCTCCGTCACACCGTTAATCGGTGTACAATTCCCGCTCGGTAATATAAATAATATATACAGCCCGAGCTGGAATGCAGGCGTTGACCTTAATTTAAGGTTAAACAGAGAAGTGGCTTTCTTTTTAGGCGCGACTTATCTTGCCATGCCGAGAAAAACCGATTATCTGCCGGCAGGTCCTGATGCAAGTTATATAATAATTCAGGCGGGACCGAGATATATGTTCGGCGGTCCTCAGGTAAAAGCAATGTTCTTTATGGAAGGCGGAATAGGCGCTTATATATTCAGCGAAAAAGAATACACAGTTGCCGGAACTATTCCCGGAGCGGCAAGCACAGTAATCCCAAGCAAATCATCTACGAATTTTGGTGTTAACGCCGGTATAGGGGTATTAATACCGCTTGGCAGTGCTGTGGATTTTGTTGTGAAAACAAAACTTCACTATGTAATGGCTTCAGGTAACGCATCAACTTTCCTGGTTGCAAATGCAGGATTAAATTTTATGTTTTAAGCTGATGAATATAATTTAGATGATAGTTGGTGAGAAATAAGAGCAATAAACAGGTCTCCATATAAGAGACCTGTTTATTTTTTCAAAAATTTATCTCTGCATTATTTTATTTTTAGGGTAACAAATTTTAAAAAATTAATTTATAAAGAAAGGAAACGTATCATGTTGTGGACAGTAGTTATAGTACTTCTGGTACTCTGGGCGGTAGGATTTTTCGGTTCTTATACAATGGGCGGATTGATACATATCCTCTTAGTTGTGGCTTTAATTACACTGATTATCAGGCTGTTACAAGGCAGAAAAATAATTTCATAAAATTTATTCCTGCTCACATCTTCTGACTTGTGCAGAACAAAGTCAGAAGATATGTGTTTAGTAATTTGAATAAAGGTTCTTAATGATGAAATATTATTGTGATAATTAATCTTATAGCGGGAATAATAACCGGGTTTATTGTTTCGATACCTCCGATGGGACCGATTGCATTCGCCATGATTTCCAAAGGGTTTAATAATGAGATAAAGGAAGGCAGAGCCATTGCTCTTGGCGCCGCATTTATGGATTTCATTTATTGCCTTATAGCTTTCGCGGGAATTAATCTGATTATTTCCGTTTTCCCCGCGGCGGCGGCGGATTTCTATAAAAGGAATAATCAAATTATAGAAATAGTACTGACTTTTTCAGGATGCGCTGTTGTTATTATTTACGGTTTAAAAATTATGAAGTCAAAGATAACTTACAGCAAGCTTGAGGCAGAAGAATCCGGCAAACTCGATTCGGCGATAATCAAAGCAAGAAAAATAAGCCAAAAAGCAGAAAACGCAGCAAAACTTCTGAACGTCAGGCAAATCAGGAAGTCAAATTTATTCGGATTATTTTTTATGGGAGTGCTGTTGTGTCTGTCATCGCTGACACTTCCCGCTTCATGGATTGCACTTATCGGTTATTTAAAAGGATATAATTTTCTTAACTCTTCTTTCCCGGGCGGTTTGTTTTTTTCAATAGGAGCGTTTACAGGCACAATAGCGTGGTTCTATACACTGTTAAAACTGATAACAGGTAATAAAAAAAGGATTAACAGGGAAACCGTAAGCAAGCTTAATTTAATTGCCGGTGTAATATTGTTAATGGTTGGTGTTTTATTATTTGCAAAAGCGGCTGTTTCGGTTTTTACGTTTATATGAAATAAATATCTGCGAAACTTTACTCTTTCAAAACCGGTTCAATATCAGTTCCGGTAGTAATCCAATCGGATTAGTACCTTTTCCATCCCTCTGAACTATTAAATAATTATTTCGGATTCCCTGTTTTTACACTGACAGATAACAATAATAGTAATAATAATATTTCATTAAACGGTGAATCGAAAAATACAAGAGCTAATAATCAGACTACAGGTCATTGAAGATAACAGAAAACCAGAAAAATTTTTCAATAATTATCAAAAAAAATGAAAGTACTTTTAATTTATCCCGAATACCCCGCAACGTTCTGGAGCTTTAAGCATGCACTGCCGTTTATCAACAAAAAGGTAGCTTTACCGACAAATTGCATTAATTCCATCTTTACATTTTCATCACTAAATAACATTCCCACAAATAATATTTACTACAAGCGACACAAAGGAAAAGAACTTAAAGTACATGTCGGGGATTTGATTGAAACCGGTATTACAGCATAAAGACGGTTCTTATTTTAAAAATATTTACACTACTGTCCCGTTTAAATCGGGCAAAAGTTTGTAACTATTAATAAAATATGTTAGTTAAAGTGTTTTCAAGTAAAATCGATTTGAATTTAAAATGTTAATTTAATCCAGGAATAGTGTTAAAGTATTATAAATTCTTTACTAATCCTTTACTAATCCTTTACTAATCCCTAAGACATAGTTCCTTTTTCATCTCTCTGCACTATTACATAATCAATTCCGTTTCTTTATGTTTAACAAGAAGAAAACAACAAATTTATAACAAATAAAATAATAATCAAACAAGGTTATTAAAAAAAAGAAAGGAACTAAATCATGTTCAGAAAAATTTTTACTGTAATATTTGTTTTAATAATGATAGTATTATTAACCGGTGTTACACAGGCACAAACAACCAAAAAGTCCGGTGTGAAGTATCCCGCATTTTCTATCACTCCTTTATTCGGTATTCAATTCCCGATGGGTAATGTGAATAATATTTACAGTCCAAGCTGGAATGCCGGTGTTGACCTTAATTTAAGACTTAACAGAGAAACGGCTTTCTTTTTAGGCGCGACTTATCTTGCCATGCCGAGAAAAACTGATTATGTACCGGCCGGTCCGGATGCAAGTTACGTAATAATCCAGGCTGGACCGAGATATATGTTCGGCGGTACTCAGGTAAAGGCAATGTTCTTTTTGGAAGGCGGAATAGGTGCTTATATATTCAGCCAAAAGGAATTCACGGTTGCCGGAACGACTACAGGAACGCCCGCCACAGTAATTCCGAGCAAATCAACCACGAATTTTGGTGTTAACGCAGGTATCGGAGTTTTAATACCGCTTGGAACATCAATGGATTTTGTTGTGAAATCAAAAGTTCACTATGTAATGGGCGGCGGTGATGCAACCACTATTATAGTAGCAAATGCGGGATTAAATTTTATGTTTTAAGCTGATGAATATAATTTAGATGATGGTTGGTGAGAAATAAGAGCAATAAACAGGTCTCCATATAAGAGACCTGTTTAATTTTTCAATCTGCATTATTTGATTTTTATGATAACAAATTTTTAAAAATTTAATTTATAAAGAAAGGAAACATATCATGTTGTGGACAGTAGTTATAGTACTTCTGGTACTCTGGGCGGTAGGATTTTTCGGTTCTTTTACAATGGGCGGATTGATACATATCCTCTTAGTTGTGGCTTTAATTACACTGATTATCAGGCTGTTACAAGGCAAAAAAATAATTTCATAAAATTAATTCCCGCTCATATATGAAGGAAAATTATCTGCACCGCCGCTCAGTCTGCTTATGGTAGCTTCACTGATTCCCGGGGAATGGGAGAAGACCCACAAAATTGTTTTTCGTTAATATTTACTTATCACAAACACATCTGCATATTTATTTCTTTAAGCGAAGGTTTTTAAGTTTCTTAGTGTCTAATCAGCAAAGAGAGAATAATGGATAATAAAATATGTTACCGCTCTTTTGGTTATGGCACTAAATTGGTTTTTTAAAACTTTAAAATAAGGAAAATAAAAATGAAAACACTTATGATTTTCGGCAGTCTGCAGAAGGTTCTTATCGCTGTAATTTTCCTTGCTGCATTTAGCGGGTGCAACATGATGAAAAGAACAGGAGCGCAATCCGGTTTCGCAGGCAAAGTAAGTATTGATTCTGATTATCCGGATTATGTGGATGAAAAACAACTTGATGTAAATTACAACAACCCTGGAAAAACCGCCGGTAATCCGGAATATAATTATCAGGAAAATACTAACGGTAATCCGGATTTTACAACCGTCGGAACAGTTGATGATAACTTAAATTACGAACAGGAAGAAGTTCTTATTGATAATCCGAATTCGAATAACGATGTAGATGATATTAGTACTTTTGAAAGTTCGCTTTCCGCTGATGGTAATTTTGTTAATATTACTCAGGATGAAATAGATCCTGAAAATAATGTTTCGGGTGAATCAGCTGTTTGTGATGAAGATATTTATACAAATGTAATTTGGGTGCCAAGTTCAAACTATGCTTATTCAGGATGGAATCCTTATTCAAACGGAAAATGGGCATGGTCCCGTCAGGGATGGACATGGGTGTCAAATTACAGATGGGGGTGGGCTACTTATCATTACGGAAGATGGTGGTATTCAAGTAAATACGGATGGGTATGGTCTCCGGGACGCCGATGGGCACCTGCCTGGGTTGTATGGGGTCATCACAAAGATTATGAAGGATGGCATCCTATTTCTCCCCGCGTACATATCCTGAATCACGGTATTATATCAACCGTAATGCCTCATTATCAGCAAAACGGATGGGTTTTTGTCGGGAAAAATGATTTCACGAAAACGGTCAATAATTCAACTACGATATCCGTTAAAGATAAAAACGATATATTAAAAAACTCGGCTGTATCAATTACTTTAAAACAAGACGGCAATAAACTGTTTAATGATAATGTGATTTCTACTAAGAATAAAAAAAATCAGGAAACTTCAGTTGAAAAAAAATCTCCCGTTCAGGTTACGACAAAAAAGAAAACCGGTAATAATACAAATGTAAAGAACGAGGCAACAAATATTAAACAAAATAAAAATGCCGTGATTATTAATAAAAATGATGATGCGGTAAACAATACAGCAGTAAAAGAAACTCAAAAAAAGGTTACAGATAAGAAAAGTAAAATTACTGTATCTGAAACTCCGAACACTAAACAGAATAATACGGTAAGTGTTAATAAGAACGTCACAGTTGAAAACAAAACAGCGGTAAAGAATAATCCGGTGAAGACAAATATATCCGTATCTGAAACTCCGAACACTATACAAAATAATACGGTAAGTGTTAATAAGAACGTCACAGTTGAAAACAAAACAGTGATAAAGAACAATCCGGTGAAGACAAATATATCCGTATCTGAAACCCCGAACACCAAACAGAATAATACGGTAAGTGTTAATAAGAACACCGCTGTTGAAAACAAAACAACGGTAAAGAATAATACCGTGAAGACAAATGAATCGGTATCCACAACTCCGAACACTAAACAGAATAATACGGTAAGTGTTAATAAGAACGTAACTATTGAAAACAAAACAGTTATAAAGGAGAATCAGAATAAGACAGTCAGTAATACGAAAAAGGAGAATACTAACAATAATAATGTTGCACCTTCGAATACGATTAAATCTGATAACTCAAATAAAACTGTTAATTCAGTTCCTAAAGTAAACCAAGGTCCGAAAGTCAGTTCGGGACCCGTAATTAATTCACAGGAAAAGGTTTTAACAAAAAAAGAAGATAAATAAGATCAAAAAAGAGTAATTGTATCTAAATGCCCGGAATGTGACTCCGGGCATTTTTTTTAGTGTAAAATATTTCGTGTAATCGGTTAAATCATTCATAATAAAGATATTGATATAAGTCTCGGAATTTCATAAATTTCCGTATTGTAAAGTTTCCCGTGTTTAGTTTTTATAAAGTAAAATTAAAAGGAGCATTTATGAAGAGAT